>NZ_JBEOPP010000015.1:0-81566 GCF_040310185.1 Shewanella sp. T24-MNA-CIBAN-0130
AGAGTGTAATTTGTTTCATAGGGCTATGATGATCCCATTTGGGACAAAATCAAGCATTTTCAATGATCACGGGTATAAAAGTAAAATGGGCTTACAAGCTGCCATTGTGTGTATTAACCCTTTACTCGAACGCCTTGATGTTGTCATGAGCCCTCCGATTAACGTGCAATAATGTACAAAATTAACTCAATTAGTATAACCTTAACATAACGGTATTTGATGGTGACTTTGGTTGGTTAAGTACTAGCCTCATCATTAAATCAACCTACCAATGACTATATCGTATATTTAGCATTTACGTACTAAATTCAATATTAGCTGAGGTTAAGCACTCTAATGATGGAACAGTTAAGTTTTTTTTGCGGTGCCCAGTCCATGCGTTGGCGTTTGTCAGTCTGACAGTCGTGGCTATTGTATGGGCTGCCTTCGAAGCCGAGATGAACGATTTAACTGGATGAGTTACAGCGAGTTAAGAAAACAAGATGTGATCCGTTTGTGTTTACAGCGCAAACGACGTCGTCAATATGCTATTCATAAAGCGAAGCAACTGGCGCTACAAGTTGAACAAACGTCGCATACTCTTCAATTAGATTTTGACACCCAGACAAAGGCTGAAAATGAACAGATTGATCTAACGAATTTTAGTTTAGATGAATAATGTATGGGATAAATGCTAGAGCCTGTTGAACCTTCAAGATGAATTTTGCTGCTGTTAGTGGCCATTTTTTACAAGGCAGAGCTGATGAGATGTCGTTATTCTCCTTAAATAAGCGATAACCCAGTACAAAGAAGCCACGAACGCAGCCCGAAGGGTCCGCCTAAACCGTCCTAGTTATTATTATAAAATAAGTTTGTTGCAAGGTATTAGGCTAGTTAAAGACTTTATCTCTAGTCTTTTCACAGCATTCTTATGTAAGCAGAAAACCGTTTAGTTCGAACAAATTGTAAACACGAAAGGTCAACAGGCTTAGGCTTTCATCGCTTGCCAAAATAGCCTGAAACTGGCGCATCGGTGAATGTCATCGTTACCTAAATGAGGATTGTCGGTAAAAAAACGAATGGCAGCTAAGTACTGACCATGGCAGTTTTCGAGCAATAACGCATTGGGAAAGTTAGCGATAATATGCTGCTGTTTACCTTGATTAATCAATTCGACAACAAATCCTAGAATGCTGTTCATCGCTTGCTTTCTGACGTCGGCATCGATGTCTGCGGACATAGAGTACTGTAGAAAAAAAAGCTGTTTTAACGGTTGTGCAATGGCCCAGTCGATGGCTTTTTGCCATAGGGTATTGGCATCTTGTTCGATATCACCACTAAAATGAGTGCTGCTAACCATGTTGGTAGCAAACTCTTGTTTAATGGATAAAAAAAGCTGGCTCATGATGTCTTTTTTTGTCGGAAAATGATGAAATAAAGTGCCCGTTGCCACCCCAGCCGCTTTGGCAATTGATGCGGTCGATGTAGCATTAAAACCATTATTAACAAACAGCTGTAATGCCGAGTCTAGAATAGCTTGTTTTTTATCTGTGGTAACAATCGATTTACTGCTAATGGATTTACTGCTCATTGAGTCACATACCTATTCTATCTAGTGTCTGTTTATCTACCGTTTATTCATTAAATCAGTTTGATTGCGGACTGGTTAATGTCGGATTCGGCTCAGCAAGTATCACTCATTAAAGTAATACTTGCCGTAGTGATATTTTGAGGTGTTAGCGCAAGAAAAATTTCATCAATAATCGTTGGATCACGCCGCCATAAGGTGGATGAACAAATATGCCGGTATTAATTTTACCACTGTTGAGGATTGTTTTAGCGTGGCTAAAGGTTAGAAAGCCTTCTTTGCCGTGATAGTGTCCCATGCCCGATGGACCAATACCGCCAAAGGGTGCGTCATCAGCGGCAACATGAAATACCGTGTCATTAATGCACACTCCGCCCGAATGAGTCTGCTGCAGAATGTCTTGCTGCGTTTTATCGTCAAAGCTCATGATGTATAGGGCTAAGGGGCGATCATGATGGTTGATATAACCTATCGCTTCATCAACCGACTGATAGCTAATAATCGGTAACAATGGTCCAAATATTTCATCCTGCATAATGAGCATGTCGTCTGTGGTATGTGTGACTAGCTGAGTGGCTATTTTTCGTTGCGTTGTTGATATTGGGCCATCAATTGCGGAGGTGACGGTTGCACCTTTGGCTTTGGCATCTTCTAATACTCCGAGTAAGCGTTGGTGTTGACGATCATTAATGATATTGCCGTAGTCTTGGTTTGTGTCGAAGTTAGGGTACATTTTATTAAATCGACGTTGATAAGCGGCAATAAACGCCTCGACTTTTTCCGCTGGGCACAATACATAGTCAGGGGCGACACAAATTTGACCTGCATTTAAACATTTTCCAAAAATAAGCCGTTCTACCGCTGTGTCTATTGGCATATCAGCGGCAATGATCGCTGGGGACTTACCGCCTAATTCTAATGTTACCGGCGTCAGGTTATTGGCTGCGGCACGCATAACATGGCGGCCGACAACGGAAGAACCCGTAAACAGAATATGGTCAAACGGTAATGCTGAAAATGCTGCGGCCACATCAGCTTCACCTTCAACTAACTCGACTTCAGTTGGGGCAAAAATCGTTGCCAACATCTTGCGCAATACCGCATTGGTTGCTGGGGTGAATTCGGACATTTTTAGCATGGCCCCGTTGCCTGCAGCAATGGCCGTGATCAATGGGCCCATTGATAACATCACCGGGAAGTTCCACGGCACAATAATACCGATCACGCCCAAGGGCTGATATTGCACCGACACTTTAGAGGGCGATAGTAATAAACCTGCATGACGACGACTGGGTTTCATCCACGACTTAAGGTGTTTGATGGTGTAATTGATGTTGTTTACACAAGGCATAATATCCGAAATTATGGTGTCATTTGCAGAGCGATGGCCATAATCGTTAATTAATGCGTCGATGATAGATTGTTGATTATCAAGCAAAGCTTGTTTTAATTGGGTTAACTTATCTACCCGTGATTGATAATGAGGCGCTGGATTAGCTTGAAAACGCGCGCGTTGATCTGTGAGTAATTGTTGTAATTGTGTTTGAATGTTATCAACGGCCATATTCATATTTGATCTCCAGCAAAAAATAACGATGTTGGTTTGATGAAGTGTGATTAACCCACTCAGCAAACCGACTGATTAGTCGGTTTTATGTTATGTTCGTTTTTGATCTAAAGCAAGTTTTCGGGTTTAATTTGATATTAATCACTAATGAGGTCTTTAATACTGACTATACTAAAACTTAACTCGGGGTAGGAGATGGAATAAATCGTTAACAACGGATTTATTATCCAGAGTTTAGATTAGTTATATTGTTGAGATGGAACTGGGTGTGTTTCTGTGAGGCATAAAATGTCACTACAAAGACACATTTTACACTGCGAAGGAGGATAATATGCGAACACGTAATATTTTATGGCCTACCGATTTTTCTGACACGTCGTCACATGCTTTAAGTTACGCAATTGAAATGGCTAACTTATATAAAGTTGGCATTCGTATCGTGCACGTAGTTGATCAGCCTTTCGGTGATGAGAATTATATGATCCTTGCCGTTACCCCTGAAGAGTTGGCGAAAACGATGGAAGCTGCTGCGGCCAAGAAAATGCATGATTTATTGGGTCAACTTAATACCGACTTAAAGATTGAAACGGTGATTCGACGTGGTGATGCTATTGCCGAAATTTTGGCCGAGGCCAATAGCGGTGATATTGGTATGGTGGTTATTGCCAGCCATGGTAGAAGCGGACTGTCTCATTTTTTGAATGATAATGTCGCCGAAACTATTGCAAATAAAGCCACATGCCCTGTTCTAGTGGTCAAATAGCATCGGCTATAGAAGCTGGCGTTGGAGTATAGCTTGGTTAAAAGCTGGAATCGGGTTGAGTTAAAAAGATGATTTCGGCAGCCGTTGAGTCGCGCCCTAAGATCGCGTTTCGGTGAGGATAACGATTAAATTGAGCTATAATGGCTTGATGTTGTCGTTGGCTGTGTAGATTATTCGGCGCATATTGCTCAAATAATGGCAATGCTTGCTGGTGGATAATCATTGATTCGCTATGCATATAGGGCATGATTAAAAATCCAGCTTGGTGAGTCGGTAACTCTGCTAAACAACCTAATGCAACGGCTTCTTGCGCAAGCACTAACGCGATATTGTCAGCGGCAAATGCGGCTGGCGTATCGCGATGAATATTTCGCGAAAATTGATCTAGTACGATAATTTCGGCTAATCGCCCTTGAGTGTCTTTACGCCAGTGTTGTAACTCTCCCATTATGGCAGCGTTTAAAGCGGTGCCAAAAGTCTTTTTTATCTGTAAATCAAGCTCGGTATCTTTTATCCACCATTGTTTAGGTGAAATTTTAACAAACCAAAAATCAATAACATCATCGACGGTGACCTGTGTCGTTTTTATTTCATTCATTAGGCTAAATCCAATTACGGTTATCGTGACTAGTAGCATTGAGTGACCGAGTAATAATTAGCTCTGCCACATGAGTGGGAATATAGGGGAACACCACACTGCCACTGGCTAATCCGACTTCTACATAGGCTAACTGAGCTTGTTTTTGGCCTTGAGTTTGGATGATGTTAACGTGTTGAACTTTTTCAAATGCGACCCGCTGCCATTGTTGACCGAAAAAGCCGCTATGTTGCCAAATGACTTTATCTGCCACAACATATCCCCATTGCTTGTATCGTATGTAAATCGCTAATATCACCACGAAGGTGATGAACCAAGTGAACTCAAAAAAACCAGGGCTTTGATGGCCATAATAACCCATGATGGTGAGTATACTGGCCAGGATCAGTGGCAAGGCAATTCTCTTGGTTAGCCAATTAATATCAATAGACGAGTAACTGCTGGGTAATGCGCTGGCACCGCCACTGAGTTGAGGGATTTTGGCCAAGAGTAATTCGATTTCAGTGGATTTAACACTTGGAACTAACATGTGTTGTTTGGTTTTATGTCCAACTTCATGTCCTTTGACTTGCTTAAAGTATAAGGTCCAGCGTTTAAATAAGCGTGCAATAACGGGTTGTTGAAGATGGACTAATTGAATACGTTTTATGGCCAACGCATCTTGCTGGTGTGAAATGACACCGCCACTTCGTTGTAAAGTGTCATCATGTTTATCGAGCTGATATGGGTGATATTTTAACATTGCCGCGACAATTGAAATTAACGCAAACAAACTGTATAGCGCAAACAACCCCACGATTGCCATGATGGTCTGCAAGCCAATATTTTGATGAGTTTGCTGTTGGACCCATAACCAAAATTGCTGCGCGAGTGGGGAGTCGAATATTTTATCCAAATCAACTTGACCAGCGATGGGGCCCACAATTACGGCAAACCAAATAAAATTATTTTGATAAAAACCAAATAAGATTAAATCCCATAAACTTTTACGCACAATCGGCTGTGTATTCTCGATGCCATGTTGATTATCAGTATGCGGATGCTCGTGTGTCGGTGCAGTAGCATCAGTGTGACTTAAATTTAGCAGTAAACGTTTTAAGGTTTGCGCTTGTTGCGTATCTAAAGCGGCTAAATGAGCTTCGTCACTTTTAGACCCTGCCGTTTCAATCACGAGGGTACCGAGTGACAATGGCTTAAAATAAAACGGTTGTTCATATCGAATATTTTGAATGCGACTCAGCGGTATTTCATCTTTTTTGGTAAACAATAAGCCGCGTTTCACTTCAAGTTGATGGTTATTAAGACGAAAGCGAAATTTCCGCCATTCTATTATCGCAGAAAGTGTCACCAGCAATAATAGTAGGCTAGAAGCCAATATGCCCCATTGCATATCAAAGCCTTGCCGCCATCCAGTATAAACAATGGGTACGATAGCAAAACCATTGCTGAGGATGTATTTTAAGGTACTGAAAATATTACTGACGACGGACCAAGCTGAAAGTGCTTGCCACTGCTGTAAATCATCGGTATTGGTTTGCTCTGAATTGATCGATTTATTGGTAACAATATCTTTTGAGTCAAGATGTGGATCATCACCCTGTGATGCTGGTGACTTATCCATTATAGTTATCCTGCTGAGATCGTTCAATGGCTGGTGTAGGGTCATCAACTGATGTTGAATGCTCGCGTGTGTTTAATTTAGTGGCAGGTAGTTGATGACTTGCTGCCGCTTGGCTCAATAAATGTTGGCGTAAATTTTCTGCTAAATCGGCATTGAGGCCTGGTAGATCAATTTCAGCTAAGCCACTGCCTGCACTGAAGCATTTTAAGGTGACTAAGTTGAACCTTCGTTCTGCGGGGCCTTGAGATAAATTAACATGTTGCAGTCGAGTGTAGGGCAGTGCCGTTGTTGACACCCAAAATAACCCTTCACGTAACACCATTTCATGTTTAAACAAGCCATAAGCAATTTTGTTTGCTTTGAGGTGAATGAGTTTTATCACCAGGGCAGCCACCAAGATTGTCAATACTATAAACCCGGTCGCGATTATCAATGGCAGCGGGTTAATTATCAGCAGAAACACCGTTAAGGCCGTGATGATAATCATCATAACGACACTGCTAATTATCAATAATAGTTTAGGGTAATTAGGATCAATATTGCTCAGTGGCAAGTCGGCAAGTTGAATATAATCATCTTCGGATAAACGTGGGCCATGGTCATAAGTGTCTGCTGAGGTTGCTTTTACTGCCAACAATGAAGATGTATCGTTTAGCGTTGACGGATCTGTTATTGGCGATGGCGCTAATGGGCTCTTTGAGTGCGGCGGAGTATCCATGTTTGTTCGCTTTCCATGTCGGCTATTTCTATTGTTAAAAACTATAACGAGATTGTCGCAACTTAGGTAGTGTTAATCATATTGGTTATCGATAAATCAATCTATTAGCGTCAAAATCAGTGATAAATTACGCCGCAATTTGCCCACATTGGCAATAGTGCTTGCGTGACTGGCTAGACATACAGTAATTTCTATCCAGTGATGTAGAGATAATAGGGCGTGTGAAGGATGTTTTCGAATAATTACGTGATCAATAAATCGCAAAAAGCATTTTTACGAAAATTGTATTTAGCGCATCTGCTAGATGAAGAACAACATAACTTATTAAGCTTGCAAAAACTGACGCTTATGCCACGAAGGACATTGCAAGATGCGCTAGCGGCATTTGTCGATATTGGTATTGAAGTGGATTTTGTTCAGCAAGGCCAGCGTCATAATGAAGGCTATTATCGCATTTCAACTTGGGGCCCAATCAGCAGTGCTTGGGTGAATAGCCATTTCGAGCAGATCAAACAACACATTGAAATGGTGAGCGAGTCAGACATGACCCGTTAAGCGGTTTATACTGCAATAATTTGTTGTTGAAAGGGCTATTCATGGCGATACAGATACTATTATTCAATGGGCAAGGTCTGTTGTTAGCTGAAGGTGATGAGACTCTCATGAGTCAATATGATCCGCAACAGCAGTTAATATGGGTCGATATTACGGGTCAGCATAGCCAAGCGTTTTTTAAGCAACATCCTGACTTTGGTATTGATCATCTCGATTTTGAAGAAGCACAGCGTGAACGTCATCCTCCACAGTTTGAAGAATATGGCACCCATTCGTATTTGTTAACCCACGAGCTTAAAGACAGGGAAGAGTATCTTCTGCTTGAGCGTAGCCAGTTACTGCTACATGTGAATGACCATTTTTTAGTGACACAACACCTTAAACCGTCAATCAGTGTCAGCAAAGTTATCCAACGGATCCGCGAGCAAGGTCACCTAGATAGCACGGACATGAGCCAAGTGTGTTTTGAACTAATGCGTCAAATTGTGATTGATTATCTGGCAGTGATGTTGGCGTTAGAAGAACGTTTAAGTGAAATAGAAGATGAGATTTTTGATGTTTCAACCGATGATTTACTTGCAGAGTTAATCGCTTATAGCAGTAAATTACAAAAAGCAAAACGTTCGTTTAGTTACCATGAAGAGATATTGCAACAATGGCTTCGCGATGACAGCCATCAGCATATTAAGATGGACTATGAACAACTGAGTTATTTATATAACCAGTTTGAACGGTTATCAAGTCGAGCCAGTCTTTATCAAGGTTTAGTGGACAGCTTAATCAATGGCTATATTTCAGTCAGTGCCCATAAAACCAATCGAGTGATGATGACGTTAACCATGGTCACGGCCATTTTTCTACCATTAACCTTAGTCGCGGGCATTTACGGAATGAACTTTGATAATATGCCTGAGTTAAAATGGCACTTTGGCTATTTTGCAGTATTGAGCCTAATGGCAGTGATTGTGTTATCAGGCTTGTGGATAGCTAAAATAAAGCGTTGGTATTAATCGAAGTGAGTGATTAAAGGAGGCTATTGAGGTGACAAAGTTTCAACATGGGTTAGATTTTGGCGATCCTCACGACGGCTTAACTCAAGATGATATTGTCGAGGCAAGGACTAAAAACCAAATCAGTCCACCTGTCACTTGGATTAAAGGTTTTTTGTCGCCTAAGCAGCAACAGTTATTGATAAATGAAGTTAATCACTATCCGTTAGAGCGGGTTTCTATACAAGTGTATGGTAAGCAACATCTGACTCCTCGAACCCAGGCTTGGTTTGGCGACCCCGGTTGCGATTATCATTACTCCAAATTACACATCACTGCACTGGCTTGGCCAAAAGTATTAAGCCGATTACGTGCAAAATTGCTTAACGATCATCAAATCGACACTAATTCAGTATTAGTTAATCGCTATGCCGATGGCCACGACTGTATGGGATGGCACAGTGATGATGAACCTGAGATTGTCAGTGGTTCGGCGATTGCATCGGTTACCTTGGGGGCCTGTCGAGACTTTGTTGTGCGCCATAAGCAAACTAAGACCAAAGTTAATTTTGCGCTCGCATCGGGGGACTTACTTATTATGCATCCCGGTATGCAGCAGCACTGGCAGCATGCTTTGCCTAAACGCCTTAAGGTTGTTGAGCCGCGTATTAACTTTACCTTTCGACAAATCATCCCCAATTATTATCGTTAATAGATATCGTTAATGGCCATAGCTAAAAGCGAAAGGCCTAGCGGCTAGGACGCTGCGCGGCTAGATGCTATAAAATCTTAGCAGCCAAGCTGATCCTATCCCAGAGATGACAGGCGATAACTATAGATGACAAGCGATAACGAGTGAAAAAGCTAAGCGCCTAGGACGCTGCGCGGTTAGATGCTATAAAATCTTAGCAGCGAAGCTGTCCCTAGAAGCGAAGCGCTCTATCCGCGTAGCGAACTAGCAGCGAAGCGACTCTAGAACCTCGCAGACCGAAGGTCGAGCTAGTTTGGGTATATAGCGAAAATAGATTATTACTGAACCGTTAACCACTGTGTTTACGTACCTATTAGGTATGGTTTCAAGATGTGGTAATAAATAGATGAACAATGCGGGTGGCAAAGGTTGCGTAGACTCAAACATAAAAACGACATCGCAATCAACAGTCCGGGCGCTTTATTGGTTAGGTGATGACCTGCGAATGGCAGACAATGCGATATTTTCTGATATTGCTCAGCATGCTCAGCAGTTGATGATAGTGTATTGCATCGACCCCAATTGGTTTCGAACAGCCCAATATCAAGCTCAGTATCTTGGTAAGCACAGGTTACGATTTTTGCTTGAGTCATTACGGGCATTAGACGAAGCGCTCAATCAATATGGTCAACAGCTGCATATTGTTTACGCTTCAGCGCAAAAATCCTTGGCTTATATTATCCAAGCCCATGATATTTCCCGGGTCTATCGTAGTGATCATTGTGGTGCAGATGAGCAGACCGCTTGGCAATCGATTCAGCAGCAATGCCCCGATATTCAATATTCGACCATGACCACTCAAACTCTGTTTCACTCACAGCAACTTCCTTTTGAGCTAGCCGAACTTGCGCCAACATTCAGTCAATTTCGCAAGCAAGTCGAGAACATCAATATTACCGCAGCAGCTGACGCAATATCTTGGTTGCCACCTATGGTCGCGCTTAAGCAGCAAGATAAACAGCTTCAGGCTTGGCTGTCTTACCCCGACTGGGTGCCACAAACTCAAATGATGAGCAATGTATTTTGCGGTGGCGAAGCACAAGGGCTATTACAATTAGAATGCTATTTTTCTTCAAACTTAGCGCATCACTACAAGGAGATGCGTAATGAGCTTGATGGTTGGGAATGCTCGACAAAGTTTTCACCTTGGTTAGCTAATGGTTGTTTATCTGCAAGGCAAGTGGTGTCTGCCTTGCAGCAATTTGAATCACAACATGGTGCGAGCCAATCAAGCCAGTGGATTTTGTATGAGCTACTTTGGCGTGAGTATTTTCATTGGTATGGCTTTAAATTCAATAAACAGCTATTTCGATTCTCTGGCATTAGTGGGCGTAAGCCGTTAACCAGTTTTTATGTGCAACGTATTCAAGCGTGGAAAACTGCCAGTACACCTTTCCCTTTAGTGAATGCGTTGATGAAGCAATTAAATGACACTGGTTATATGTCAAATCGCGGTAGGCAAATTGTGGCAAGTTGCTTTGTGAATGAACTACAATGTGATTGGCGTTATGGTGCCGCTTATTTTCAACAGCAGTTAATTGATTATGATGTTGCCGTGAATTGGGGCAATTGGCAGTATCTGGCGGGTGTTGGCGCCGATCCCCGCGGCGCTAGGCACTTTAATCTTGAAAAACAGCAGCAGACATATGACCCACACGGGCTATTTATCAATGCATGGCTAGGGCGTGAGGTGTTACAACAACAAGACGAGGTCAATGCTGCGTATTGCATGGATAGTGTCGATATAGCAGATTGGCCAAGAAGCTGATCGATAATGGTCATTAATATGCGTCGATATCGACTCGACAGAAGGTGTGCACAAACTTTAAGTTTTAGTCTGCTTGTTTGACCTTTATTCGGCAAAGCAGTACCCTTCGATTTCATCGATATGGATTAACAAGAGTATTACTATGTCTGTCCAACAAATCATTACTGATAAATTGAATCATGCCTTCGAGCCATTGCATCTTGAGGTGATTAACGAAAGTAATCGTCATCATGTTCCGCCTAATTCTGAAACCCATTTTAAAGTGGTTGTGGTTAGCGATAAATTTAGTGACCAGCGTTTGCTTGCCCGTCACCGTTTGATTAACCAAGCGCTTGCAGATGAGTTAGCTAACGGTGTGCATGCATTATCCATCAATGCTTATACTCAGCCAGAATGGCAAGCATTGGATAAAGTACCTAAAACCCCTAATTGTAAAGGCTAATTGTTATTAACTTACTGGTCTATTTATAAAAAAGCCTCACGGATTATGTGAGGCTTTTTTATTTTGTATTGTAACGTGGCGGTATTTGTCACTGGTTATGATTATGTTACAGTTATGAAATAGAAGAGTGCGATTGAAAAGGATATTTACATGAGCAAGGTGATTCAAACCTGCTGGTTAATGGGCCTAACCTTGTTGTTGGGCTGCCAACAAGAGACTCCTTCAAAGACAAATTCTCTTTCTCAAATAGATCAACCCCCCCTTCAAGTGATTGAATGGCGCTTAGCAACGTCATGGCCAAAAAACCTAGCCGGTTTGGGCATGGCACCAGAACGGTTTGCTCAACTAGTCAATAAGATGTCTAACGGCCGTTTAGTGATCAATGTTTACGGTGCGGGCGAGTTAATGCCAGCCTTATCCGTGTTCGATGCTGTTAGCAATGGCACGATTGAAATGGCGCATAGCGCGGCATATTATTGGAAAGAAAAAGCGCCCGCAGCCCAGTTTTTCTCATCGATCCCTTTTGGTTTAACGGCACAACAAATGAATGCATGGCTTCACTATGGCGGCGGGATGGAGCTGTGGGAGGAAGTTTATCAGCCTTTTGGTATTTTACCGCTTGCAGGTGGAAACACCGGTATGCAAATGGGGGGCTGGTTTAATAAAATCATTGCAACACCTGAAGACTTTAAGGGTCTTAAGATGCGTTTACCGGGCATTGGTGGCGAAGTATTTAAGAAACTGGGGGGCATTCCGGTAACGGCGCTAGCGGGTAGAGAATTATACGGTGCGCTGCAGACTGGCGCGATTGATGCTGCCGAATGGGTTGGACCTTATAATGACTTGCCTCTTGGACTAGATCAGGTGGCCAAATATTACTATTACCCTGGTTGGCATGAACCGGGGTCAACGATGGAATTTCTGATCAATAAGCAGGCTTTTTCGACCTTGCCCGATGATTTACAAGCGATTGTGAAAGTAGCTGCCAGAGAGATAAATCAAGATATGCTAGATGATTATACTCAAGGCCATATCGCTGCGATGGACATTTTGCTTAATGAACACCATGTGCAGGTTAAACCCTTCCCTAATGCTGTGATCCGTGCGTTAAAACAAGCAAGAAATGAAGTTCTTGACCATGAAGCCGCTAAAGATGTGCTGTTTAATAAAGTTCTTGAGTCTTACATAGCCAATGAAAAATCAGTAAAACGCTATTTTAGTTATACTGAAGATGCGTTAAGTCGGTTTGAATTAGACGCGCAACAGCAAGAGTAAACTCAGACTGTGACAATGTTTGAATAGTGGTATTATCTTGGAATTAGGCAATATATTGTCGAATTATTTTATTTATTTAGGGAGAAATCAATGCCTTTACTAGACAGTTTTACCGTAGATCATACTCGTATGAATGCTCCAGCGGTTCGCGTTGCCAAGCACATGAGCACCCCTAGTGGCGATGCTATTACTGTATTTGATTTGCGTTTTTGTGCACCCAATAAAGATATCCTCAGTGAACGAGGTATCCATACCCTTGAGCATTTGTTTGCAGGCTTTATGCGCGAACATTTAAACGGTGATGGTATAGAGATTATTGATATTTCACCGATGGGATGCCGTACCGGTTTTTACATGAGCTTAATTGGTCAACCGACAGAAAGTAAAGTTGCAGATGCCTGGCTAGCGGCAATGATTGACGTAACCAATGTCATTGACCAGAAAGATATTCCTGAGTTAAATGAATATCAATGTGGTACTTACGAAATGCATTCGTTAACACAAGCGCAAGACATTGCTCGGATGATCATTGCCGCGGGCGTGAGCGTTAACCAAAATGATGACTTAAAACTGAGTGACGAAATTTTAGGCAATCTTTAATTTAATTGATTGAGTTCATACCCACGAGAAAAGCGGCTTTGGCCGCTTTTTTTTGCTAATAAAACACCCAATGTCGAGTAAACGTTAATAGCACGCTATTTTTATGTAACTGAAACCGTTATTGTAATAAGCGTAACTTAGTGATTTATTCGTCATTTTAAACGATCTTTTGCGTGAACAGACACATATACGGAGATTAATATGTCTAACCACCCATTTAGCCTGTCAGTGCTAGCAGCCGCAGTGCTTTATGTTTGTCATTCTACCAATGCCGTTGCAGAAACGGTAACAGAGTCTATTGATAACCTTAATAATCAACTCGATTTGCAGCAGTCATCGATAAGCCAATTTCATTATCGCCAAAGTGATATTGCGCTAGGGTTGACGGGCGCGACAGTGTTACCTACCGGATCACATCAGGATGTGACCATCACACATGCAGGTGCCATTGACGGTGTAGCCATTTTACAGGATGGTATTTTCTTTTCTCCTGCGCCGTATTCTGGACAACATTTAGTGTTGCAGCCCAATTTATTGCACCAGCAAAAAGTGTCTTTTTCGAGCATGACCAGTGTGACGGAGAGTTCGCAAGCGGCTTTTGGTAAGCTTGACTATCAGTCTATAAAAATTAGTCCCCAAAAATATGCAACTGATCTCAACCTCGAAGGCAGTGACAGTAATGCAATAAATGGTGGCGTAGTAGTGAGCGGTACTACAAAGCAAAATGGCATGTTACTGGCACTCGATTATCAATCGGCATCTGACGATGTGGGTTATCGTGCCCCGCAAGATGCAGATGCTACTCATAAAGATATTCTATTCAAAATTGCGGCCGATAGTTTAGCTGGTGCAAGCAATCAACAAACGACCGAGTTCAGTTATCAATATTCATCGCAAGATGATGATCGAGGAACATTGGGGTTAACAGCTGCTGATTTTTCGTTAGACCCGACTCAATTATACTCCGCAGCCAGCACCGACAATATTGAAGGCGAACGTCAACGCTACGTATTAGCCCATAAGGTCATATTGTCTGCCACTTCGACGATGGCGACAGACTTTTATTACCAAACCTATTCACAACAATCTCGAGAAATGCGTTTTGTTGATGGTCAGCAAATTGACAGCGCTTTGTTGTCTAGTATCGCCATGTTTGAAGCCGTTCCCACCGCGGATGGGATGAACTTAGGATCGTTAACACAAAATAACGATTTTGCAGGCTTTGGTATGCAAACCAAAGGTGTCAGCATGTATGGTCAGCATCAGGTGACTTATAGTGCGCGCTACCATACAGATAAAGCTGAAATGCGTTTAGGTCAACGTGAGTGGTCGTGGAACAATGATTTATCACTGACGCCGACAACAGATGATGAGTATGCGCTTACCTATACTGATGATGCTTCTGCTTTTTCATCAGCGGTAGACACTAAATTAAATTATGATCAGTGGTCTATCAATCTCGGTTTAGGTTATGAACATGTCAGCGTTTCTCGTGAGCTTGGTGATGTAAATACGAGCCTTAATGCGGCGGACTTTTCTGATGATGGCTGGTCGCCTTCTGTTGAAGTGGCTTATCAGAGTGGATCATGGTTAACCGCGCTGCAAGTCAAACAAGCTTGGACAGTCGCTTCAGCGGGGAATATTGAGCAAACTGCTCAAGAAGCACTGCAATATCAATTAGCATTAAGCTACCAGCAAGATGCTTTATCGATTGCAATGACGGGTTATATGCATGATTACGATAGCCAACACGTAAGCTGTATGCAGGGCATGATATGTGACTACGAACAAATATCATTACAAGAGAATATTAATGACGTTTCTGTTGTGGGCGCAGACTTGAGCATAGCGTATGGGCTGACATTTGATCACTTTTCTATTCCATTGAACGTAAAGTACCAATATACCCAAGCTGAAACCGATAACGCCGATTGCAATGAGTTGATGGGATGCTTTGCTACTAATAGCCAATTACCATGGGTACCAGAACAACAACTGACGTTAAGCTCGGGTGTTATTTATGGCGACATGTCTATTATAGCGCAAGCCTTGTATCAATCTGAGTTAGGTTATCAAGCAACACTTACTAATGAGCGTACTATTGACAGTCAGTGGAAGGTTGATTTAGCCGCAACTTATCGTTTGACCGCACAACATGAATTATATGCTCGAGTTGAAAATCTGTTAGAGGAAGAATTAGTCGCAAATGTCACTGCAATGGGATTTCAAGGACAGTCGGAAATGACCACGTATTTTGGTTATAAAGGTCATTTCTAGAGAGTCGTTTCTAGACGCTGGCAAGCTTGAGTCATATTTGGTTACAGCTTATGTTGTTTTTATGTCAAAACACCAATACCACCCAAGTGACTACTCATTTGGGTGGTATTATTTTTGCTACAACTGTTTTTGTGAGTGAACAACTAAAATTATTTCTTTAAAATTAATGCTATAGTCTCTTTGTTAGAATCTAGCATACGGCATAACCCCCTCAGGTTCTTATCCGTTTAGTCTGATCTAAAATCCATTTATCAAAGTAATGTATTGTTATGAAAACACCTATAATTTTCGTGGCGATAGTCTCATATTTGCGGTAAAATGCGCGCGACCAGCGTGATTATGATCGCATTTTCGAGTTAAATCTGCGCTAGCTCAAATAGCAAGTATATGTTAATACTTTGTTTTTTTAGCGGAACGTGGCGCATTGTCTTTCCTTCAAACGTAGTGCTTGTGGATATGATTACAATTAAGAAAGGATTGGAACTGCCTATAGCAGGCGGTCCAGAGCAAGTTATCCATAATGGCCCAGCCATTAGACACGTAGCTACTTTGGGTGAAGAGTATATTGGCTTACGTCCTACGATGAAGATCAAAGTGGGCGACAAAGTACAAAAAGGCCAAGTTCTTTTTGAAGATAAAAAGAATCTAGGCGTTAAATATACGGCTTTAGCCAGTGGTACTATTTTAGAAATAAACCGAGGTGCAAGACGTGTACTTCAGTCAGTAGTTATTGCTGTGGAAGGTGACGATAGCGTTGCTTTTGCTCAATATGATGCTGATAAGTTAGACACGTTAGACGCACAAGTTGTTCGTGATAATCTGATTAACTCAGGTTTATGGACGGCTTTGCGTACACGCCCTTTCAGTAAAGTGCCCGCCGTAGATTCTACTGCAGCAGGTATTTTTGTGACTGCCATTGATACCCAACCTCTTGCTGCCGATCCTGTGGTAGTCATAGCTCAACATAAAGAAGATTTTGCTAACGGCCTTAATGTCCTAGCACGATTAACTGAAGGTAAAGTTTACCTATGTAAAGCACAAGGTGCCGATATTCCAGCAGCCAATGCTCACGTTCAAGAATTTGCGGGTAAACACCCAGCAGGTTTGGTGGGTACGCATATTCATCACGTTCTTCCCGCTTCTGCAGCACGAACTGTTTGGCATGTTGGCTATCAGGATGTGATTGCTTTTGGCCAACTGTTTACTCAAGGTGTGTTAAACACTGAGCGTGTGGTTGCGATTGGCGGTCCTAAAGCGAAAAACCCTCGTCTTGTTCGTAGCGTTTTAGGTGCTAGCATCACTGAACTGACTGCTGATGAAACGGTTGGTGATGGTGTTCGTGTGATTTCGGGGTCAGTGTTAAGCGGCCTTACTGCGGTAGGACCTCAAGCTTATTTGGGTCGATATCATCAACAGGTAAGTGTACTGGAAGAAGGTAATGAGAAAGAATTATTTGGTTGGGCTATGCCTGGTGCCGATAAGTTCTCTATCACTCGTGCATTCTTAGGTCACTTAAGCCCATCGCGTCTATTTAATATGACCACTAGCACTTGCGGTTCAGACCGTGCAATGGTGCCTATTGGTAACTATGAACGCGTGATGCCTCTAGACATCCTACCTACTATGCTACTTCGTGATTTACTCTCTGGTGATTTTGACGGCGCAGCCCGTTTAGGCGCATTAGAGTTAGATGAAGAAGACTTGGCATTGTGTACGTTCGTATGTCCAGGTAAGTATGACTACGGTTCATATTTGCGTGACTGTCTAGATACGATCGAGAGGGAAGGCTAATGAGTTTGAAAGATTTTATCGAACGTATTGAGCCGCAATTTGAAAAAGGCGGCAAGTACGAAAAGTGGTATGCCCTTTATGAAGCGGCTGCCACAGTATTTTATACTCCAGGTAAAGTGAATCACGGGGCAACCCATGTTCGCGATAATGTTGACTTAAAACGTATTATGATTACGGTTTGGGCATGTACATTCCCAGCAATGTTTTTTGGTATGTACAACGTAGGTTTACAAGCTCAAATCGCGATGGGCGCCGATTTCGGTTCCCCCGATATTTGGCAAGTAGGCTTATTTGAATTATTTGGAGCTCAACTTTCTGCAGACTCTGGCATTGCGTCCTTGATGTTCTATGGTGCGTGCTTCTTCCTACCTATCTATGCAGTGACTTTTATTGTCGGTGGTTTTTGGGAAGTGCTGTTTGCGTCAGTGCGTGGCCATGAAATTAACGAAGGTTTCTTCGTTACTTCGGTTCTCTTTGCACTGACCTTACCAGCAACTATCCCATTGTGGATGGTCGCACTAGGTATTACCTTTGGTGTGGTAGTTGCAAAAGAAATCTTCGGCGGCACAGGGCGTAACTTCTTAAACCCTGCATTAGCTGGCCGTGCTTTCTTATACTTTGCTTACCCTTTAAGCATGTCTGGTGATACTACATGGGTTGTCGCTGACGGTTACTCTGGTGCAACGGCGTTAAGTCAAGCGGCACAAGGTACTTTCGACTATGCCTCAACCACCAACTGGATTGATGCTTTCATGGGCTTTATCCCCGGTTCTGTAGGTGAAGGGTCTACCTTTGCTATTTTACTAGGTGGTCTAGTTATTATTTATGCCCGTATTGCATCTTGGCGTATTGTCGGTGGTGTCTTCTTAGGTATGGTGGCAATTTCTACTCTACTTAATATGATTGGTAGCGACACAAACCCGATGTTTGCAATGCCATGGTATTGGCACTTAGTGTTAGGTGGCTTTGCCTTTGGTATGATGTTTATGGCGACAGATCCTGTTTCAGCGTCGTTTACGAGTACGGCTAAGTGGGCATACGGTTTCCTTATTGGTGCAATGGTGGTGTTTATCCGTGTGGTTAACCCTGCATTCCCTGAAGGCATTATGTTAGCTATTCTGTTTGCTAACTTATTTGCGCCATTATTTGACCACTTTGTAGTACAGGCAAATATTAAGCGGAGGATTGCTCGTGGCTAGTAATAAAGATTCGTTCGGTAGAACGCTATTTGTTGTTGTCGGCTTATGTCTTATTTGTTCAGTGCTTGTTTCAACTGCGGCGGTGTTATTAAAACCTATTCAGCAAGAAAATAAGTTACTCGATAAGCAAAAGTATATTCTTGATGCGGCGAGCCTTATCAATACCAAAGAAGGTAACGTCACCAAAAAAGAAATTCTAAGCAAGTACGAGCAATATGTTGAAGCTCGGTTAGTTGACCTTAAAACCGGTGAATTTGTTGAGGGTGATGCTAACGTTTATGATCAACGTAAAGCCTCTCGTGATACTGCCCGGTCATCTATCCCTGAAAATGATGTTGCCTCAATCAAACGTGTTGCAGATAAAGCGGTTGTGTACCTTGTTCGTAATGACGAAGGTAAACTGAATAGCGTGATTTTACCTATCCACGGTTATGGTTTGTGGTCAACTATGTATGCATTTTTGGCATTAGACACAGACCTAAATACGGTGCAAGGACTCGTTTATTATGACCAAGGTGAAACCCCTGGTTTAGGTGGCGAAGTTGAAAATCCAAAATGGAAAGCATTGTGGAAAGGTAAAGAGTTATTTGATGCTCAAGGTAACTTGGCAATTAGTGTAACTAAAAACCCTGTAGTGGCGAGCTCTGTTCATGGTGTTGATGCACTTTCCGGTGCAACATTGACCAGTAACGGTGTTCAACACTCATTGGATTTTTGGTTAGGTAAAGAAGGTTTTGCTGACTTTATCGCTAAAGCACGCAACGGAGGGTTAAGCTAATGGCTGACGCTAAAGAACTTAAACAGATTCTGACCGGACCAATTATCAATAACAACCCAATTGCATTGCAAATTTTGGGTGTGTGTAGTGCACTTGCTGTGACCAGTAAATTAGAAACAGCATTGGTAATGACGATTGCATTAACAGCGGTAACAGCGTTTTCTAACCTGTTTATTTCGCTTATTCGTAATCATATTCCAAGCAGTGTGCGTATTATTGTACAGATGACCATTATCGCTTCATTAGTGATTGTAGTAGACGAACTACTGCAAGCTTATGCTTATGCCATTTCTAAACAGTTGTCAGTATTTGTTGGTTTGATTATTACTAACTGTATCGTAATGGGTCGTGCTGAAGCTTACGCAATGAAAACGCCTCCTATGATGAGCTTTATGGACGGGATCGGTAACGGTTTAGGTTATGGAGCTATTCTATTGTCTGTTGGTTTTGTGCGAGAACTATTTGGTAATGGTTCATTATTTGGCGTAGAAATCCTCAGCAAAATCTCTGATGGTGGTTGGTATCAGCCTAACGGTTTATTACTGTTGCCACCCAGTGCATTCTTCTTGATCGGTGGGTTGATCTGGTTGATCCGTACTTATAAGCCAGAGCAAGTTGAAGCAAAAGGGTAAACGCAATGGAACATTATATTAGTTTATTAATTCGTTCAATTTTCATTGAAAACATGGCGCTAGCGTTCTTCTTAGGTATGTGTACTTTCTTAGCGGTATCAAAGAAAGTGACTACTGCGATGGGACTTGGTGTTGCCGTTATTGTGGTACTGGCTATTTCGGTTCCTGCTAACCAAATTATTTATCAAAGTTTACTCGCTCCAGGCGCATTAGCTTGGGCTGGTTTGCCTGAAGCTGATTTGAGCTTCTTGAAGTTCATCACCTTTATCGGTGTGATTGCAGCATTGGTACAAATTTTGGAAATGGCGTTAGACAAATATTTCCCACCTTTGTACAACGCGTTAGGTATTTTCTTACCTTTAATTACCGTGAACTGTGCAATTTTTGGTGCAGTCTCTTTCATGGTAGAGCGTGATTATAACCTTGGCGAGAGCGTAGTATTTGGTATCGGCTCAGGTATTGGTTGGGCATTAGCAATTGTATTGTTAGCCGGTATTCGTGAAAAGATGAAATATTCTGACGTGCCAAATGGCTTACGTGGCCTAGGTATAACCTTCGTTTCAGCAGGCCTTATGGCTCTAGGTTTCATGTCATTCTCAGGTGTTTCTCTGTAAGAGTCACTGAGTCGACACATTAATTTGAACCTTTAAGGATAAGTGAATGGGTATTCTTGAATCTACTCCACTAGATGTCTATCTAGGTGTGAGTATGTTTACTGTGATTGTCTTAGTGTTGGTATTAGTGATTTTATTCGCTAAATCAAAACTGGTGGCAAGCGGTGATATCATGATTGGTATTAACGGCAACGCAGATAAAACAATTACAACAGGTGCTGGCGGCAAGTTACTTGGCGTTTTAGCCGACAACGGTATCTTCATTTCAAGTGCTTGTGGTGGCGGTGGCTCTTGTGGCCAGTGTCGTGTCAACATTATGTCTGGTGGTGGTGATATTCTACCCACTGAACTTGACCACATTAGTAAAGGCGAAGCCCGTCAGGGGTGTCGTTTATCTTGTCAGGTAAACGTGAAAACTGACATGGAAATTGAGCTTGATGAAGAAATATTCGGCATCAAAAAATGGGAATGTGACGTTGTCTCTAACGATAACAAAGCGACCTTCATTAAAGAACTTAAGCTGCAAATCCCTGATGGCGAAACCGTGCCTTTCCGTGCCGGTGGTTATATTCAGATTGAAGCGCCTGCTCATCATATTAAATATGCTGAGTTTGAAGTGCCTGATAAGTACCGTGGCGATTGGGAACACTTTGGTTTCTTTAAGTTAGAATCAAAAGTAGACGAAGAAACTATTCGTGCTTACTCTATGGCTAACTACCCAGAAGAGTTTGGCATAATTATGTTAAACGTGCGTATTGCTACGCCACCGCCACGTAATTTAACCTTGCCTTGTGGTAAAATGTCTTCGTATATTTGGAGCTTAAAAGCTGGCGATAAAGTGACTATTTCTGGTCCATTTGGTGAGTTCTTTGCTAAAGACTCCGATGCGGAAATGGTATTCATTGGTGGTGGTGCCGGTATGGCCCCAATGCGTTCACACATTTTCGATCAGTTAAAGCGTCTTAAATCTAAACGTAAGATTAGCTTCTGGTACGGTGCGCGTTCGCAACGTGAAATGTTCTACGTTGAAGATTTTGACGGCTTAGCGGCTGAAAATGAAAATTTCAAATGGCATGTAGCGTTATCGGATCCGCAAGCTGAAGATAACTGGACTGGTTATACAGGCTTCATTCATAACGTATTGTATGAAAACTACTTACGTGACCATGATGCGCCAGAAGATTGTGAGTTTTACATGTGTGGACCTCCAATGATGAACGCAGCGGTTATTGGTATGCTAAAAGATTTAGGTGTCGAAGACGAAAACATCTTATTAGATGATTTTGGTGGTTAATGCGTTAACTTATAACATTGACATGTAAGTCATTAAATTGCAGCAGTGCAGACAGGGTGGTCAAACACGAGTCTTGCACGCTGCAATTTTTTTTGTTCATTTAATACAAGTGTAAATTTGAGATGACTGTAAAATCAATCAAGCAAGTGTTACTGCCAATATTGTTACTGCCAATATTATTGACCAGTAGCTGCAGCTCACCAGATCCGATTATTTCATTATCTGGTAGTACCATGGGGACCACTTATCATATTAAAGTGGTCCCCAATGGCAGCTTGCCAGGACCACAATTATTACAAGCCGAAATTGATATGGCATTGGACGTGGTTAACAATCAAATGTCGACTTACCGACATGACTCAGAACTGTCTAAGTTTAATCAATTGCAAGTACAGCAAAGCGTTAAAGTATCGGCCGATACTATTAAAGTCATAAAAGAGGGCATGCGTCTTTATCAAGAGACTGATGGTGCGTTAGATATCACCTTAGGGCCAGTGATTAACCTGTGGGGGTTTGGCCCCGATAAGCGGCCTACAACGATCCCGACTCAAGCTCAAATTGACGCCGCTAAAGCTAAGATGGGGATCAAGGAACTGTCGATAAAAGGCTTAACATTAATTAAGCACAATGCAGACTTGTATGTTGATTTATCCTCAATAGCAAAAGGGTTTGGTGTCGATAAAATTGCATCAATATTAGACAAATATCACGTGTCTGGTTATTTAGTCGAAATTGGTGGTGAACTGAATGTTAAAGGCACTAAAGCCCATAATGTCGCCTGGCGAGTTGCAGTAGAACAGCCAACAAGCGAAGGACAAGCGGTGCAGCAAGTGATTGAGCCCGGGACTATGTCATTAGCAACATCGGGTGATTATCGTAACTTTTATCAAGACAATGGCGAACGCTTTTCACATCTAATTGATCCTCGTAACGGTTACCCGATAAAGCATCAACTTGCTTCTGCAACCGTGTTACACTCTAGTTGTATGACAGCGGATGGATATGCAACGGCCATGATGGTGTTAGGTACACAAGCTTCATTGACACTTGCTAGAGAGAAAAATTTAGCCGTAATGTTAATTGAGAAGCAAGAGCAGGGATATCAGGTCTATTACAGCGATGCGTTTAAATCGTATCTTGAGTAGGTTCCTTATTTTTAAACTAGTTGATTAAACGACTGATTGATTCAACTAGTAGTACCCTAATCTAAATGAGTTAATTGGAGTTTGTGATGAGCACATTTATTGCAGCGTTTGTAGTATTATTATTGTTCTTTTTATTTATGTCTGTGGGTTATATTGTAAAGAAGAAAGCCGTAGCAGGCAGTTGTGGTGGCTTAGGCGTTTTAGGTATTGAGAAGGCGTGTGACTGTGACGACCCATGTGATAGCCGCAAACGCCGTATGGAAAAAGAGCAAGCTCGAAATGAGTTGCTTAATCAAAATCGAATTATTTAACGACGTTTGTCATTTAAAGCCTAGGTTACCAAACTAATGCTTTGTAAAGAGCCTTCATTTTGAAGGCTTTTTTTATGTTTGTGTATTACTAGTGAGTTACAAATCTTAGTTATAATGATAATGGTTATCAATAGTAAGTGTGTGAAAAGAAAGGAAAATTTGCCTTTTCCCCTATAGTGTTTTATTCTATTTGTAATTGATCTAGATCACGTTATTTATCGAGGGCATTACTATGAAAGGTCATCCTAAAGTCATTAGCCAACTCAATCGAGTACTTACCTGTGAGCTGACTGCCATTAACCAATACTTTTTACATGCACGCATGTTTAAACATTGGGGATTGGAAAAGCTTAATGAGAAAGAATATAAAAAATCGATTGAAGACATGAAGCATGCTGATAAGCTGATTGAACGTGTATTGTTTCTTGAAGGTTTACCTAATCTGCAACAATTAGATAAATTGCGTATCGGTGAGCATGCTGAAGAAATGCTCAACTGCGATCTGGCGGCTATAACAGCACAAATTGCGCTTTTGCGTGAAGCCATTAAGGTATGCGAAACTCAGCAAGATTATGTTAGCCGCGATTTATTTGAAGATTTACTCGAAGATGAAGAAGAACATTTAGATTGGATTGAGTCGCAACAAGAGCTTATCAATCAAACGGGTATTCAAAATTATCTTCAATCACAAATTAACGACTAATAGGAAATTATCATGAAAGGCCATCCAGAAGTCATCGATGCACTAAATAGTTTATTAACCGGCGAGTTGTCTGCCATGGATCAATATTTCGTCCATGCTCATATGTACGAAGACTGGGGATTCAACGAACTGTATACCCGAATTTTGCACGAGTCAGACGACGAAAAGTTGCATGCTGCTAAATTAGTCCAACGGATTTTATTTCTTGAAGGCACTCCCGATGTTGCCAGTCGTGAAGCGTTGAACATTGGTAAAGATGTGCAAGAAATGTTTAAAAGTGATTTAGCCTATGAATATCATGTTGCTGATCATTTACGTAAGGTGATCGCGCTATGCGAAGACAAAAGTGATTATCAAACTCGCGAAATTTTAGAGGTGTTGTTGGATGACACTGAGTCTGATCACATGTACTGGTTAGAAAAGCAATTAGGTCTGATTGAGATGGTTGGTTTACAGAATTATTTACAGACCAAAATGTAACGTATCCATTGATACAGGTTACCATTTACTAAAGCCCAACTGAGTTTGGGCTTTTTTGTGTCAGTGAGACAATGATTGAATACTGTTTATATATACAGTATCATCATGGTAATTGAGTTAATGATGATGGTCATAGAATGCGTAAAATCATTCACATCGATATGGATTGCTACTTCGCTGCCGTTGAAATGCGAGATTTTCCTGAACTACGAGGCAAAGCTATTGCTGTCGGTGGCAGAAGTGATCGCCGAGGTGTAATAAGCACATGCAGTTATGAGGCCCGTCAATTTGGGGTGCGTAGCGCGATGTCCAGTTATCATGCACTGCAGTTGTGTCCGCTGTTAATTTTAGTGCCTGGACGCATGGAAGTGTATAAATCGGTTTCATTGCAAATTCGTGAGATTTTTCATCGATACACAGATCTCGTTGAGCCATTATCTTTAGATGAGGCTTACCTTGATGTCAGCGATTGCAACGTTCACCAAGGCAGTGCCACATTAATTGCTAAAGCCATTCGCAACGATATTTTTGAGGCCACAGGATTAACGGCTTCAGCGGGTATTGCACCGATTAAGTTTTTAGCCAAAATCGCTTCCGATTTAAATAAGCCCAATGGTCAATATGTGATCACCCCTAATCAAATTAGTGATTTTGTAAAAGACTTGCCACTGAGTAAAATTCCTGGCGTTGGCAAGGTTACTTCAAAAAAGTTAGCCGATATTGGCTTAACCACTTGTTATGACGTGCAACAATATCCTAAGGCTCAATTAATTAAGGCTTTCGGTAAATTTGGCCATGTGTTGGCTGAGCGTGCACAAGGGATCGACTCAAGGCAAATTAGTCCACACCGAGTGCGTAAGTCTGTTGGGGTTGAAACCACCTTAGCCAAGGATATTTTTACCTTAGAACAATGTCATCAAGTGTTACCACAGCTTATTCAAGAACTCAGTGCTCGGGTACATCGCAGTGCTAAAGACCGACAGATCCACAAACAGGTTGTTAAGCTTAAATTTAATGATTTTAAACAGACCACAATCGAGCATCGCAGTGATGAGATTTCGATTAACTTGTTTCATGACTTGCTGCAACAAGCTTTGCAGCGTAGCCAAGGGCGGGGTATTCGTTTGATTGGCGTGAGTGTTGGTTTAGCCGACGTGACGTTGGCAGCGACAGATAATGGTGCGGATAAAATCACCCAGCTCGATTTACAGTTTTAACACTGGAACAATACAAAAATTAAAAGGCGACATTATTGTCGCCTTTTAATTTGTTTATTGTGTTGATAACGTCATCACTAAAACGGATTAAGCATCTTTAGCTGGAATACGCTCTAGTACCGCAAGTAGCAATTGCCAGTACTGACCAACGGTGGTGATGTTGACCATTTCATCAGGGCTATGGGGATAGCGAATGGTTGGCCCAATTGAGACCATGTCCATAAGTGGATAAGGTTGTTTAAATAAGCCACATTCAAGACCAGCATGGATCACCATGATGGTTGGGTCTTTTTTATAAATGTCGTTATAAGTTTCACGCACAATCGCCATAATGGGTGAGCTTGTATCTGGCTTCCAACCGGGATAAGCACCACTTAGGTCAATGCTTGCACCCGACAAATTAGTCAGAGCGGTGAGCATTCCTGTGACTTCTTCACGACCAGAATCGATTAGCGAGCGAATAAGACACAAGACTTCAACGCTTTCATCTTCGGTACTGATCACGCCGATATTAAGCGAGGTTTCAGTCACACCTTGAACTTCATCACTCATGCGGATCACGCCGTTAGGGCTCGCATGCAATAAGTCGATTAAGGTATTTTGTGCCTCTTCATCCATCACTTTGGTGGGGGCGTCAATGGACTCTAGGCTGAGCACCATTGCTGGATCGACGAGCGCGAGCTCTTGTCTTACTAATGCTTGGAAAGCCTCCATCGCTTGATGTAATTTATCAACATTTTCAGCAGGAAGCATAAAGCTGATATGGGCTTCACGCGGAATGGCATTACGTAATGAGCCACCGCTAAAGCTGACAAGTTCTAATGCCAGTTCATCACTGTGTTTAAACAAAAAGCGGGCAAGTAGTTTGTTTGCATTGGCGCGACCAAGGTGAATGTTCACCCCTGAATGACCGCCTTTAAGTCCAGCTAATGTCAGCTGAAAACTGCTATTTGTGTGTTCAGGGGCTTGCCATGACATAGGTACGCTGATATGTGCATCAACTCCGCCTGCACAACCCATGTAAATTTCACCTTCTTGTTCAGAATCGGTGTTGATCAAGATGTCTGCATCAAGGTAACCTGCTTCTAAACCAAAAGCACCTGTCATACCGGCTTCTTCATCAATGGTGAGCAGTACTTCCAGTGGCCCATGCTTGATGTCTTTACTGCCTAATACCGCAAGCGCTGAAGACATACCAATGCCGTTATCTGATCCTAACGTTGTCCCTCTGGCTTTAACCCAATCACCATCAACATAGGCTTCAATTGGGTCCGTTTCAAAGTTATGTACTTTGTCAGTATTTTTTTGTGGCACCATATCAATGTGTGCTTGCAATACCACTATTTTACAGTTTTCCATTCCAGCAGTGGCAGGCTTACGGATGATTAAATTACCTACTTTGTCTTCAACAACCTCAAGGCCTTGGGCTTTTGCCCACTGTTGAATGTGTTGCGACAACGCATGTTCATGTTTTGATGGATGTGGAATAGCGCAAATTTGTTCGAACCATTGCCAAAGAGGCTGAGGATATAATTGAGTTAATGCAGTCACGAAACGCCCTCTAAGATGAATTTAGTCGATATACGACACAAAATATAATGTCATTTATTTTAACATATTCTGCGCGGTTACTTGATATTGCGATATCAATTTGCCAAGGTTTAGTCCACAAAACCTGTAAATAATTATGAACCCATCAATCTACCGGTATACCCATTGATTAAGGATTTTTTATGAACCAAGCAAACAAAGCTGTTACTGCATTTCAAGTGCCCATTATTGATGTCGCCAGTGATGAAGCCATTTTTGAAGGTGAAGGTTGGGATGCGGTAGTCGTCGTCGCGACAAGTTTGGCTGAGATTAAGCAAGATGAAATCAGTTTACTGGCGGCGCACGCCAGTCAAATCGATATGCGTGTCGGTAAAAGTGCAACACTATTATTTGCACCTGGCTTAGCCGGCGGTCGCTTGATTATCTCGCCCGTGACCGATAGCGTTAACGAGTACAGCGATGTCAGAATTTTTGCTAAAGCCGCCCGAGAAGGTATTGCCATTGCCAAAGCAGCGGGAGCCATTAAACCTTTGTTAGTGGTCCCCGCCGTGAGCGATAAACGTTTTGTCTATGCAGAACAAGTTGCAGCATTGGCGTGTGGGCAAGAGCTATGGCAACCCTTAGAGGCGCGAGAAGCAAAGTCATTACTACCAAGTTTAGAGGCTATCGGATTATTGAATACATCGGCACACAGTATGTTACTTAATGCTGCGGAGTCCGGGCGAGTGTTGGCACGCGATCTCTGCGGTACAGAGCCTGAGCGGATGTCCGCTATTGGGTTTGCACAATATTGTATTGATGCTTTTGCTGATAGCGGTTTAGCTGTGTCTGTGATTGATCAAGTGGAGCAGTTGAAGGCGCAATATCCCCTATTGAGTGCGGTTGGCAGAAGCTCATTTGGGGTTGAACGTCATCATCCTCGAGTGGTAAAGCTTGAATATGTTGGCGAAGGAACAATAACAAAAACGTTATTCTTTGCGGGCAAAGGGGTGATTTACGATACTGGCGGGGCTGACATTAAAGTGGCCGGTTCTATGGCAGGTATGAGTCGTGATAAAGGCGGTGCAGCTGCTGTCGCCGGATTAATGAAAGCATTGTCGATACTTAAACCTAAAGGTATCAAAGTGGTTGCAGAGCTTGGGTTGGTTAGAAATAGTATCGGCAGTGATGCGTTTGTCACCGATGAAATTATTACTAGCCATGCGGGTGTACGAGTTCGCATAGGTAATACTGATGCCGAAGGTCGTTTAGTGTTAGCTGACTTGTTATCACATTTGCGTATACAGGCACAAACAGCTGTGAATCCACAATTATTTTCGTTGGCAACATTAACCGGTCACGTCGTGCGCGCGTACGGTGGTTATCCAGCATTAGTTGAAAATAGCGCCGCTAAACAGCAAGGCGTCGCCGCATTATTAGCAGACGTGGGTGAATTATGGGGTGAGCCGTTCGAGGTCTCTCGCTTACGCACTGAGGATTTTGACAAGGTTGCCGATAAAAATGGCGTTGCCGATGTGGTGTCTTCTAATAATGGACCGTCTTCAATTACGGCTCGCGGACATCAATATCCTGCAGCATTCTTAATAAAAGCCTCTGGACTAATGCAAACAACACTGGCATTCACTCATATTGATATTGCTGGCAGTGCTGTTGAGGGCGATCCTCTCTATGGTAAGCCAACGGCAAGCCCTTTGGTTGCTTTATTACACTTGTCTAAGTTGTGGTAAATACCTTATTAAGTGCATGATATTATAGATTTTAATATAAATAAAACATGCTATTTACAATATAATTACATAATTATAATCCGGGTTTAATGTAATAAAGTCACTTTTAATGCGTTTTTTGTGAATTAAAGCCGATAATACTTGTAATTTAATTACAGTTCGGTATAATTCATCGGGTCGACAAGCATTGTGGTTGTCGGCTCTAGTTAATCCAGGATGGATATAGCCTCCAAGGATCTGAGTGACAAGTTGTCTCAATGGATTTGAGAAATGTACGTTCCAGGGAATCGAGCCAAGCTTTACTAGGTTTATGCAACTTTACATTATTCAGGAGAAGACCATGTCTTATACAGGTAACAGCAAATTTTATTGGCAAAACACTTGGTTTGCTGATGTAACCGTTTTACGTGGCGGTATATTCGCCATGAAACGTTAAGAATTGACCCTCTTTACGTCGTTTTAATATTCATCAACCTTTTGTTCGTCTTGTTTGACGTTTTTAGACAGGGTGGTAAATTAATTTATCGCCTCATCATGTTAAGTGATGCTAGTTTTCCTCTCCCCATATGGGATGCTTGTAACATGTCTGCCTACTCTATTGAGTAGGCTTTTTTTTGTCCCAATTTTGGTGTGATAATTTAGTTGTAGTGATTTGGGATCGTTTTAGTGTTAGCGGCATTGATTTAGGATGTTATTAGCTGAATTGTCGCAGTTTCGTGCGCTATATAAAAAACTGAAATCTTTCAGGAAAAAGGCTATTTATAGCTATCAAGGTCGTAAGTACTTATAATTCCCCCGCATTAAAGTAAGCCCTCTGTAAAGATGTCGACGTAGTGACAATGTTAAGCGGTATATGGCTTACCGCATCCTCATCTGTAGCTAATAACACTGTCAAAACTATTAACGCTATTAATTCAATTTTAACCTTTGCCCAAGGAACCGCGTTCCATGTTAGAAAAATTATTTAAACTTAAACAGAACAACACAAGTCTTAAGCAAGAGGCTGTGGCCGGACTTACTACCTTTTTAACAATGGCCTACATCATTTTTGTCAACCCTATGATGCTTGCTGATGCCGGGATGGACCATGGTGCGGTATTTGTTGCAACATGTTTAGCCGCAGCGATTGGTTGTTTAGTCATGGGGTTATTGGCAAATTATCCTATTGCATTAGCCCCCGGTATGGGACTGAATGCCTTTTTTACTTACACGGTTGTAGGGGAAATGGGTTATAGCTGGGAAACCGCACTTGGCGCTGTGTTTATGTCTGGGGTGTGCTTCTTGATTTTATCCTTAGTCAGAATTCGTGAATGGATTGTCAATAGTATTCCTATGTCGTTGCGTTTTGGTATTGCGGCCGGTATTGGGTTGTTTTTAGCGTTAATAGGCTTAAAAAATGCTGGGATTGTGATAGCAAGTCCGGCTACGTTAGTGACCATGGGGGATATTACTTCGTTTCCTGCTGTGATGGCTGCGTTAAGTTTTTTCTTGATTATTGCCATGGTTCATCGCGGTCTAAAGGCCGCGGTTATTTTCAGTATTCTGATCGTGACGATTTTAGGCATCTTTTTTGGTGATGTGCAGTATCAAGGGTTAATGGCTATGCCACCGTCTATCGCACCGACATTTATGAAAATGGACCTGTCGAGTGTATTAGAAGTGAGCATGCTATCTGTGGTGTTTGCCTTTTTGTTTGTCGATCTATTTGACACATCAGGCACCCTAATTGCTGTTGCACAACGCGGTGGATTACTTGATGAAAAAGGGCGTTTACCTCGTGTAAAACGTGCTTTAACCGCCGATAGCGTTGCCACCATTACCGGTGCAGCATTGGGTACATCAACCACCACGAGCTACATTGAAAGTATTGCTGGGGTGAGTGCCGGCGGTCGTACTGGTTTAACCGCAGTAGTCGTTGGATTGTTATTTATAGCGTCATTATTTTTCTCGCCCTTAGCCGCTATGGTGCCAGCTTATGCGACAACAGGGACATTGTTTTATGTTGCTATCTTAATGATGTCGGGGTTAGTGAATGTTGATTGGGACGATATAACTGAAGCGGCTCCTGTAGTAGTCACTTGCTTATTAATGCCGTTAACTTTTTCTATTGCCAATGCTATTGGTCTTGGGTTTATTTCTTATGCGGTGATCAAATTGCTGACAGGGCGTTTTAAAGATTTAAATTCAGGTATTCTAGTGGTGGCGGCATTGTTTATTGCCAAGTTTATTTATGGTTAACGGGCATCCCATGAATATGGGCAAACGGTAATAAATTGGCGAAGGCCAATAAAAAAAGGGCTAATAGCCCTTTTTTTGTTTTTCTAATAAGGCGTATTGACGCATCAATAGCCGGCCTATTGCAAGTCAATGCAATGCAGTTAGCGGGGCAAAGAACTGTTTGATAACCGTTTATTATCCCGAGCCGAGGTTAATCTAGATAAATAATCTACTATTAGCGGCTTTTACTATGAATTATCGAGTGAATTAGGTATAAAAATGGACTGAATGTTTTGGTAAATTGAGTAAAACAAATGGGTTATCGCCGCGTAGTAGTTAAGTTGGGTACCAGTGTGCTGACATCTGGCAGTAAGAAGCTTGATAGAGCACATATGGTTGAATTAGCCAGGCAAATGGCTTCGCTTATGCGTTCAGGCATTGAGGTGGTTTTGTGTACATCGGGTGCTATTGCTGCTGGGCGAGAGCATTTACATTATCCGGTGTTGCCCGATACTATGGCGAACAAACAGTTACTTGCTGCTGTGGGTCAAGGTCAGTTAATTTTGGCGTGGTCACAATTATTCAGTATTTATGGTTTACAAGTTGGCCAACTATTATTAACGCGTGCAGATTTACAAGATCGCGAACGTTACCTTAATGCCCGCGACACCTTAAATGCATTATTAGCGCATAATATTATCCCTATTATTAACGAAAATGATGCCGTCGCAACCAATGAGATTAAAGTCGGTGATAATGATAATTTGTCTGCGCGGGCCGCACTGCTCTGTGATGCTGACTTACTCATCTTACTCACTGATCAAAAAGGCTTATTTGATGCCGATCCTCGCACTCATCCTAATGCGCAATTGATTAAACAAGTCGTCAATATTGATGACAGTTTACGTTTACTGGCTGGCGGCTCTGTTTCCGGACTTGGCACCGGCGGGATGGCAACTAAACTAGAAGCGGCCGATGTGGCGCGCCGTGCAGGCATCGAAGTCGTGATAGCGTCTGGACATCACCCTGATGTGATTGCCAAAGTGGCTGCTAGGGAGTCGGTTGGCACTCATTTTAGTGCGATAGAAAACCCATTAGAGAGTCGTAAACAATGGATCCTTGCTGGCCCCGCATCACAAGGGAAATTAATTGTTGATGCCGGCGCCTCTGTCGCGGTGGTTGCTAATGGTCGCAGCTTATTATCAAAAGGTATTGTTGATATTGAAGGTCATTTTGAGCGTGGTGCGACCTTACTCATTGTTAATCAAACAGGCAAGATTTTGGCTAAAGGAATTAGTCGATATTGTGCCAATGATCTAACCAAAATTAGCGGTAAACACTCTGATGAGATAGAAAGTTTACTAGGCTATAACTACGGTGATGCAGTGGTTCATCGCAATGATATGGTCATACTTGATAATTAAGGATAAGCAGATGTCAGCCTCAGAAACAGAATATTTAACCCAATTAGGGCAACGCGCTAAGGCAGCAAGTTTTATCTTAGCGAGTTTAACCCCTAAACAAAAATCGGTATTATTAATGACAATTGCCGATCGCTTAGCACTGCGTAAAAATGATATTTTACAAGCGAATGCGCAAGATGTTGCCGCGGCGAAACAAAATGGTTTAACTGAAGCTATGATAGACAGATTGATGCTTGATGAGGGGCGCTTGGGCGCTATTATTACCGACATTGATAATGTTATCGCACTGGCTGATCCTATCGGCAAAGAAGCTGAAAGTCGGGTATTAGATAACAGCTTACGATTAACTCGTCGCAGTGTGCCAGTAGGTGTGGTGGGGGTTATTTATGAGGCTCGCCCAAATGTCACTGTGGATATAGCCGTGTTAGCATTAAAAACCGGTAATGCAGTGATTTTGCGTGGCGGTAAAGAAACCTTAACCACAAATAAAGTATTAAGTGACGTGATCCGTGATGCGCTTGTTAGCGAAGACTTGCCTAAAGATGCTGTACAGCTAATCGATTCACCAGAGCGTAGTCTTGTTAGCGGCTTACTTAGACTCGACAAATATGTGGATATGATTATTCCTCGCGGTGGCCATAATCTGCAGCGATTGTGTGCTGAGCAGTCGAGTATTCCGGTGATTTTAGGTGGCATTGGTATTTGTCATTTATTTGTCGATAAGCAAGCCGATTTAGTGCGCGCAATCGAGGTGATTGCCAACGCTAAGGTTCAGCGCCCTACTGTGTGTAATGCACTGGATACTTTGTTAGTACATCAACACGTTGCTGCCGAGTTTATTCCCAATATAGCATCACATTTGCACTCGTTGGGCGTTCGCTTCCATGCTTGTGCAAGCTCCTTACCTTATCTTGAGGGGTTAGGTTTTGAGGTGACACCGGCACATGATGAGTCATTCTCAACCGAGTGGTTATCGCTCACATTAGGGATCAAAATCGTCAATCATATTGACGAAGCTGTGGCGCATATTCGTCAATATTCTACTGGGCATTCTGAGGCCATTTTAACGGATAACATTCATACGGCGAGTGACTTTTTGAACCGAGTTGATTCAGCGGCTGTGTATGTTAATGCCAGTACTCGTTTTACTGATGGTTCACAGTTTGGCCTTGGCGCCGAAGTGGCCGTGAGTACGCAGAAGCTGCATGCCCGAGGTCCGATGGGGTTAGATGCACTGACCACGTATAAGTGGCTAGCTTGGGGGGATTATACCAGTAGACAATAACCGGTGTTGTTTGCGTTGCTTATGACAATAAAGGCCTAGCAGCTAGATTTTATATAAGCTAAAAGTAATAGGCCTAGAGGCTAGAGCGCTTCGCTGCTAGATTCTATAAAATCAACAGCCTATCCGCATAGCGGCCTAGGATCTTAGCAGCGAAGCTGTCCCTAGCAGGACGCAGTCCGCTCTAGAAGCGCAGCGCTCTATCCGCGTAGCGAACTAGCAGGACGTAGTCCGCTATAGCAGCGACACTAGAACCTAGTATCTAATTCAACCTCCAATTAATAATACCAATCAATAATACCGGTGTTAAAAGTACCCTAGCGCTAATATTGTCGGTTGAGGATTAAATTGCTAAAACGGCAGAATAATTAACAACGCCATTATTAAGGTTAATACTGCGACCAACCTCCGTTGTAACGAGCTAAAAAAACGAATGCACTTAAAAGGCGGTCGCCACTGTCGCCCATAATAATACCGCGCCTAAATCATATCAGTACCCGATTGGGCTGACCTCACGGTTGTTGCTTTCACTATTATGGTCACTTAAGCCGCCAATGGCATTGATAAATAATATCCCTTTACTTACTTAGCTTGGCGCTATAACGATATCTGCAATTGATGATAAATTTTAGATGATAAATTTTACTTATCCCCTTGTAATTCACTTTGTTGTCCCAATATAGGTATCAAGGCTGATATGAGTGGTCAATTATGAATCTCAAGTTAAGTAACAAAATGCTTGAAATACTTGCTGATCATCCCCATATCAACATCAAATAACATATTAGCGACGAATAACGTCAATTCCGGAGGACCCCATGGGCAAAATTATTGGTATCGATTTAGGCACAACAAACTCGTGTGTTGCAGTCCTTGATGGCGGCAAAGCACGCGTAATCGAAAACGCAGAGGGTGAGCGTACAACCCCATCAATCATCGCTTATACCGAAGATGAAATTATTGTTGGCCAACCTGCCAAGCGTCAAGCGGTAACCAACCCAACAAACACCTTTTTCGCCATTAAGCGTTTAATTGGACGTCGTTTTAAAGATGACGAAGTTCAACGTGATGTGAACATCATGCCATTCAAAATTATCGGAGCTGATAATGGTGATGCATGGGTTGAGTCACGTGGAAATAAAATGGCACCACCACAAGTTTCTGCTGAAATCTTGAAAAAGATGAAGAAAACAGCAGAAGACTTTTTAGGTGAAGAAGTAACCGAAGCGGTTATTACTGTTCCTGCTTACTTTAACGATTCACAACGTCAAGCAACGAAAGATGCCGGTCGTATCGCAGGTCTTGATGTTAAGCGTATCATCAACGAGCCTACTGCTGCTGCTCTTGCATACGGTATCGATAAGAAGCAAGGCGATAACGTTGTTGCAGTATACGACTTAGGTGGTGGTACATTCGATATCTCTATCATCGAAATCGACAGCAATGATGGCGATCAAACATTTGAAGTGTTAGCAACCAATGGTGACACTCACTTAGGTGGTGAAGACTTTGATAACCGTTTGATCAACTATTTAGCCGATGAGTTCAAAAAAGACCAAGGTTTAGATCTACGTCGCGATCCATTGGCTATGCAACGTTTGAAAGAAGCCGCTGAAAAAGCAAAAATCGAACTTTCAAGCACTAACCACACTGAAGTCAACTTACCTTACATCACAGCCGATGCAACAGGTCCTAAGCACTTAGTGGTTAAAATTACCCGTGCCAAGTTAGAGTCATTGGTTGAAGACTTAATTCAACGTACTCTAGAGCCGTTAAAAGTTGCCTTAGCTGATGCTGATTTATCAATTTCAGACATCAATGAAGTGATTCTTGTTGGTGGTCAGACTCGTATGCCTAAAGTACAAGAAGCGGTCACTAACTTCTTCGGCAAAGAGCCACGTAAAGACGTTAACCCAGATGAAGCGGTTGCCGTTGGCGCAGCCATTCAAGCTGGCGTACTTTCTGGTGAAGTGAAAGACGTACTTCTACTTGACGTTACACCACTATCTCTTGGTATTGAAACCATGGGCAGTGTGATGACTAAGCTTATCGAGAAGAACACCACTATCCCGACTAAAGCTCAGCAAGTATTCTCAACCGCTGACGACAACCAAAGTGCCGTGACTATCCATGTACTTCAAGGTGAGCGTAAGCAAGCAAGTGCGAACAAGTCATTAGGTCAATTCAACCTTGAAGGTATTGAGCCAGCACCACGTGGCCAACCACAAGTAGAAGTGATGTTCGACATCGATGCTGATGGTATCTTACATGTGTCTGCAACAGACAAGAAAACAGGTAAGAAACAAAACATCACCATTAAAGCCTCTTCAGGTTTGTCTGATGAAGAAGTTGAACAAATGGTACGTGACGCAGAAGCTCATGCTGATGAAGATGCGAAATTTGAAGAGTTAGTTCATGCACGTAACCAAGCCGATGGCTTAGCTCATTCAACTAAAAAACAAGTTGAAGAAGCCGGTGATGCGTTAGCTAGCGACGAAAAAGAAAAGATTGAAGCGGCAATCGCCACTTTAGAAACGGCCATTAAAGGCAAAGATAAAGAAGCCATTGATACCGCGACTCAAGGTCTGATCGAAGCGTCTGCTAAGCTAATGGAAATTGCTCAAGCTAAAGCTCAAGGTGATGCAGAAGGTCAAGCGCAAGATGCTGGCCAAGATAAGCCTGCTGATGATGTTGTTGATGCTGAGTTCGAAGAAGTTAAAGAAGACAAAAAGTAATTAGCAATTTCAGTTAGTTACTATTAAAGCGGGCGTTGGGGTTATCCTCAAACGCCCGTTTGTATAAATTAAGTTTATCAAATTACTCACACCTTCGAGAAACTGAACACTATGTCAAAGCGTGATTATTACGAAGTTCTAGGTGTTGGACGAGACACCAGTGAACGCGAAATTAAAAAAGCGTACAAACGCTTAGCGATGAAATTTCACCCTGACCGTAATCCGGGTGACAAAGCCGCAGAAGCCAGCTTTAAAGAAATTAAAGAAGCGTACGAAATTTTAACCGACAGCGACAAGAAAGCGGCTTATGATCAATTTGGTCATGCAGGTGTCGATCCTAATCGTGGTGGACACGGCGGTGGCCAAGGTGATTTTGGCGACATCTTCGGTGATGTTTTCGGCGATATTTTTGGTGGTGGCCGCCGAGGTGGTCAACGTCAAGCTGCACGAGGCAGTGATTTACGTTACAACCTTGAATTGTCTTTGGAAGAAGCCGTACGAGGATTGACCAAAGAGCTGCGAATTCCGACATTAGCCGCGTGTGATTTATGTGACGGTAGTGGTGCTAAAAAAGGTACCTCGGCAAGCACCTGTGGTACTTGTCATGGCCAAGGCCAAGTACAAATGCGCCAAGGCTTTTTTGCTGTTCAGCAAGCCTGTCCTACTTGTCATGGTCGCGGTAAAATCATTAAAGATCCTTGTGGCAAATGTCATGGTGAAGGCCGTGTTGAACAAAGTAAAACACTGTCAGTTAAAATTCCAGCCGGTGTTGATACGGGTGACCGCATTCGTTTGACCAGTGAAGGTGAAGCGGGCGAGTTTGGCGCTCCTCCTGGTGATTTATATGTTCAGGTCAGTGTACGTGAACACGCTATCTTTACCCGTGATGCCAACAATCTATACTGTGAAGTGCCTATTTCATTTAGTAAAGCGGCATTAGGCGGCGAGATTGAAGTACCAACCTTAGATGGCAAAGTTAGCCTTAAGATCCCAACAGAAACTCAAACTGGGCGTATGTTCCGTTTACGCGGTAAAGGGGTCAAGTCAGTTCGCAGCCATGCAGTAGGCGACTTGTTGTGCAAAGTCGTAATGGAAACACCTGTTAATCTGAATGACACGCAAAAAGAGTTACTGCGGGAGTTTGAAGCGACATTAACCGGTGAATCAAAAAAACATAGCCCAAAAGCAGAAGGTTTTTTTGATGGGGTTAAAAGTTTTTTTCAAGACTTAAATAGCTAATAGCCCTATTTTATCTCGTACGACGATTAAGGTTGTTTACCTCAAGGGTAAGCAACCTTTTTATTTATAGTGAGTTATTTTACTTCTGCAACCGTCCTCAGTAGACTTCGTCCATTGTTCACTTAGTGATAATCCCATGCCTTTTTCAACCTTAGCGTTATCTCCTGCTTTACTGTCTGCATTACCGGCAAGGCTCCACGAGCCGACTCGTATTCAAACTCTGGCTATTCCAGCTATTTTGGCCGGAAAAGATGTACTAGCCTTGGCGCAGACTGGCAGTGGCAAAACCTATGCTTATGGTCTCCCTTTACTGCAGACTGTTAATGCCCAGGTTAATGCCGATATAACGGCAATACAGGCTTTAGTCATTGTGCCAACCAGAGAGCTGGCTTCACAGGTGCATGATACTCTTAACCCTATAGCAATGGCGCTTGATATCACAATGGATTTGCTTTGCGGAGGAGAATTACAATCGTTACAAGTTGATCGTTTACACAAGCCTGCAGACATTATAGTGGCTACACCGGGGCGGTTATTGGAATTGACCCAGCAGAAAATAGTGGATTTGAGCTCAGTAAAACGATTAGTGCTTGATGAAGCCGATCGTTTACTCGATATGGGATTTATAGCCGATATCACCAAGCTATTAGCGCTAATGCCAAACAGACAGACATTATTATTTTCAGCAACATTTCCAGAGCCATTAGTGCAATTAACCCAGCAAGTCTTGTCCAAAAACTGCCAAAGAATTGAAGCAAACGTCCTGAATAGCGCCGTGGATGAAATTGAGCAACAATTGTATTTAGTCAATAAAGGCAGCAAGGCACAAGCCTTGATTAATTTGATTAATCAACATCAATGGTCGCAAGTTTTAGTGTTTATTAATGCTAAAGATGATGCTGATTCATTAACCAAAAAGCTACTCAAAGCCGGAATTTCATCTGCCGCGCTTCACGGCGATAAAGATCAAACATTACGCCGACAGACATTGGCTGATTTTAAAGCCCAAAAAGTGAGTGTATTAGTGGCAACGGATTTACTCGCTCGTGGGATCGATATTGAAGCGTTACCTGTGGTGATAAACGCTAACTTACCCAATAGTGCTCCTGTATATGTCCATCGAATAGGCCGTACTGCCCGAGCTGGGTTGCAAGGTGTTGCAATATCTTTGGTGAGTCATAGTGAAATGGAAAGCTTAAATGCCATTCGTGCGTTGACACAAAAGGCATTACCTTTGCAAGCATTAGTGGGTTTTCCGGTGACAGATAAACCGAGCGACTCAAGCAGTAAACGTCCGCCTCGCGACAAACAAGCTAATCGACGCACAACCAACAAACGCAGTATTCGTGACTTTACACCCCATAAAAAGACCTAATTGATTTAATTGATACTCAGTAATCTAGTCTCGACTGCCACTCATAATGACATTGTCATTTGGCAATAACACGTTTGCCCAGTAAAATGAGTCATCGCTTATCCATAATCAATGACTATAATTATTTTACTGACCGCTATGGCAAGTGAATAGTATAAGGATTTACCAGATGAAACCGTTAGTACTCAGTATGTTGTTGACTTCTTTATTAGTTGGCTGTGTGAATAATCAATCGCCGACAGGTCGAGGGCAAACCTTGCTTTTTTCTGATACGCAGATGCAGCAGATGGGCGCTCAGTCGTTTGAGACCATGAAGAAAACTGAAAAAATAAGTCAAAACCAAGCGCAAACCCACTATGTAAACTGTGTTGCCAAGCGTATTACGGCAGTATTACCCGTTCAGTCGCAACAATGGGACGTAGTATTATTTGAATCAGATCAAGTGAATGCATTTGCATTGCCCGGCGGTCACATTGGCGTATATAGTGGATTATTAAACGTCGCGGTTAACCAAGATCAGCTTGCTACTGTAATGGGACATGAAGTGGCCCATGTATTAGCCCAACATAGTAACGAGCAAGTGTCTCGTGCCCAGCTAACAGGGCTGGGTATGCAGGCTGCGGATGCTGCTATTGGGGCATCGGGAGTTGCCAATAAAGATCTGTATATGGCCGGACTTGGGTTAGGGGCTAAAGTGGGGATTATTTTACCCTTTGGTCGCAGCCAAGAATCAGAAGCTGATATCGTCGGTCTTGAGTTAATGGCTAAAGCGGGCTTTAATCCTAACCAAAGTATTACCTTGTGGCAAAACATGGCCAAAGCGGGTGGTGCGCAAGGGCCAGAGCTGTTGTCGACGCATCCGTCACACAGTCATCGCATTGAAGACTTGCAAGCGGCACAAAATCAAGTGATGCCGCTTTATACACAGGCAAGGAAACAGTCTTTGACTGAGTGTAAAATGGCTCACGTTAAATAGCGTTTTTTGCCAACATTGACGCAGTTAATTGTGATAAACTCTGGTGCGAATTTTTTATGTTTATTGAGAGAAAATTATTATGTCAGATTTGTTCAGCACAATGGAACAGCATGCTAGCTACGGTGTAGGTCGTCAAATGGGCGAGCAACTAGCAGCAAACTCTTTTGAAGGTATTGATATCCCTGCCGTTCAGGCTGGTCTTGCTGATGCATTTGCCGGTAAAGAAAGCGCAGTATCAATGGAAGAGCTTCAAGTTGCATTTACTGAAATTAGTCGTCGTTTACAAGAAGAGCAAGAAGCTGCTGCAGAAGAAGCTGCTGCTGAAGGTGAGGCATTCTTAACAGAAAACGCAAATCGTGATGATATTACGGTAACTGAGTCTGGCCTTCAATACGAAGTGCTTGTACAAGGTGACGGCGAAAAACCAACTTACGATTCAACTGTACGTACTCACTACCATGGTACTTTTATCAGTGGTGATGTATTCGACAGCTCTGTTGCTCGTGACCAGCCTGCTGAGTTTCCAGTATCTGGCGTGATTGCCGGTTGGACTGAAGCATTACAGTTAATGCCTATTGGCACTAAGCTTAAATTATATGTCCCGCATCACTTAGCTTACGGTGAGCGCGGCGCGGGTGCATCAATCCCGCCTTACTCAGCTTTGGTATTCGAAATTGAGTTGTTAGAAATTATCTAGTTATTAAAAACGCCTAAGTTAACTTAGGCGTTTTTGTATATGCTGTTTTTGTGTTTACCTTTAGTTAAAACTGGGAGAAATAAATGACTGCAAAAGTGAGAATTGCTGTAGTTGGTGCCAGTGGCCGTATGGGCCGTACACTGATTGAATCTGCTAAACAGCAAGAAGTCATAGTACTTGGCGCTGCTATTGATCGTACCGGGTCAAGTCTAATTGGTGTTGATGCTGGTGAACTCGCTGGTGTCGGCGCAATGAATGTTGCTATTACCGATTCACTTGATAGTGTTGTTAATGACTTTGACGTACTGATCGATTTTACCTCACCAGAATCTTCAATTATTTATCTTGATTGGTGTGCGAAAAATCACAAAGCAATCGTGATCGGTACCACAGGCTTTAATCATGCTCAAAAAACGCTAATTGGTGCCTATTCAGAACAAGTACCCGTGGTGTTAGCGCCTAATATGTCTGTTGGTGTGAATGTGATGTGGAAATTGCTCGCACTGACGACAGAAGTCATGGGTGATTATACCGATATCGAAATAATCGAAGCCCATCATCGGCATAAAAAAGATGCCCCGTCAGGTACCGCGCTTAAAATGGGTGAAATTATAGCCCAAACATTGGGTCGTGATTTAGAGCAATGTGCGGTATTTGGACGTGAAGGTATTACCGGTGAACGCGAACGTAATACCATTGGTTTTGCAACGGTTCGTGCTGGTGACATTGTGGGTGAACACACCGCTATGTTCGCTGATATGGGCGAACGGTTGGAAATAACCCATAAAGCAACGAGCAGGATGACCTTTGCTAATGGGGCGATGAGGGCGGCTTTTTGGCTCTCAGATCAAAATGCAGGTCTGTATGACATGCAGCAAGTATTAGGATTGAACTAGATAATAAAAACACCACTCGTTGGTGTTTTTTTTTGAAAACAATCCGACAAAATATAGACGTAAAAGTTAATTTCTTATAGACTCGCTAGAATTTGTCAAAATTTCGTAATGTAATGAAAATTGATATCTTAATGCAAAATAAAAATAGTGCAAAATAAAAACACCTAATTTAAGTGGCTTGGCTCTTTTCTGGAGGTCGCGTTGACACAGTCTGCCTTACTCGTACTCGAAGATGGAACCGTATTCTCTGGCACCGCAATTGGTGCTACAGGTATATCTGTTGGTGAAGTGGTATTTAATACTTCAATGACAGGTTACCAAGAGATCCTTACGGATCCTTCATATTCACGCCAAATAGTAACATTAACCTATCCTCACATCGGTAACACAGGTACTAATGATGAAGACACAGAATCGGATTCGGTTCATGCATGTGGCTTAATTATTCGTGACTTACCGCTTATGGCGAGTAATTTCCGCAACCAACAATCATTAAGCGATTATTTAAAAGCGAATAATGTGGTTGGTATTGCTGATATTGATACTCGCAAACTCACTCGAATTTTGCGTGAAAAAGGCGCTCAAGCCGGTTGTATTATGGTCGGCGACCTAGATGAAGCGAAAGCTCTGGCAGCCGCGAAAGCGTTCCCAGGGCTAAAAGGCATGGATTTAGCCAAAGAAGTGACCACCGATAAAGCGTATACATGGCGCATGGGTAGCTGGAAATTAGTCGGTGGTTTACCGTCTGAAACACCAGAAGCGGAACTCAAATATAAAATTGTCGCGTACGATTACGGTGTAAAACGTAATATTTTGCGTATGTTGGTTGATCGTGGTTGTGATGTGACTGTAGTACCCGCGCAAACCTCTGCTGCCGATGTACTTGCGATGAACCCAGATGGGGTGTTCCTATCAAACGGACCTGGCGATCCTGAGCCATGCGACTACGCCATTACAGCGATTCAACAAATATTAACAACAGAGATCCCTGTATTTGGCATTTGTCTAGGTCACCAATTATTAGCGCTTGCCTCTGGTGCTAAAACCTTAAAAATGAAATTTGGTCACCATGGTGCAAACCATCCAGTGAGCAATCTTAAAAATGGCAGCGTGATGATCACCAGTCAAAACCACGGTTTTGCTGCCGATGAAACCACGTTACCGGCTAACATTAAGGTGACTCACAAGTCATTATTTGATGGTTCATTACAAGGTATTCATCTATCTGACAAGCCTGCATTTAGTTTTCAGGGTCACCCTGAAGCGAGTCCAGGCCCAACCGATGCCGCGCCACTGTTCGATCATTTTATCGAGCTCATTGAACAATACCGTCAGCACGCTAAGTAGTTATCTGGGAGAAGACGACGCAATGCCAAAACGTACAGATATAAAAAGTATTCTTATCCTAGGTGCCGGTCCAATTGTTATTGGTCAGGCGTGTGAGTTTGATTATTCAGGTGCGCAAGCCTGTAAAGCGCTTCGTGAAGAAGGCTATCGTGTCATTTTGGTCAACTCTAATCCTGCGACCATTATGACCGACCCTGAAATGGCCGATGCAACGTATATCGAACCAATACATTGGGAAGTGGTACGCAACATCATTGCCAAGGAGCGTCCTGATGCAATTCTACCGACTATGGGTGGACAAACTGCACTGAACTGCGCCCTTCAGCTTGAAGCAAAAGGAGTGCTAAAAGAGTTTAATGTTGAAATGATTGGTGCGACAGCGGATGCGATTGATAAAGCTGAAGACCGCAGTCGTTTCGACAAAGCGATGAAATCTATTGGGTTAGATTGTCCTCGTGCTGGAATTGCGCATAACATGGATGAAGCTTATGGCGTATTAGATATGGTGGGCTTTCCCTGTATCATTCGTCCGTCTTTCACCATGGGTGGTAGCGGCGGGGGGATTGCTTACAACAAAGAAGAGTTTGAAGAGATTTGTTCTCAAGGCTTAGACTTGTCGCCAACTAACGAATTATTGATTGATGAATCATTAATTGGTTGGAAAGAATATGAGATGGAAGTGGTTCGTGACCGCAACGATAACTGTATTATCGTCTGTGCTATCGAAAACTTTGACCCAATGGGTGTTCACACCGGTGACTCAATTACCGTTGCGCCAGCACAAACCCTTACCGACAAAGAATATCAATTAATGCGAAACGCTTCTTTAGCCGTATTGCGTGAAATTGGTGTTGAAACCGGTGGTTCAAACGTACAGTTTGGTATTTGTCCTGATACGGGCCGTATGGTCATTATTGAGATGAATCCACGCGTATCTCGTTCATCTGCATTAGCCTCTAAAGCGACTGGTTTTCCGATTGCTAAAATCGCCGCAAAACTGGCTGTCGGTTACACATTAGACGAGCTAAGTAACGACATTACTGGTGGTAAAACACCCGCATCGTTCGAGCCTGCTATCGACTACGTTGTCACCAAAATACCGCGTTTTAATTTTGAAAAGTTTGCTGGTGCAAATGACCGCTTAACGACGCAAATGAAGTCTGTGGGTGAAGTAATGGCTATTGGCCGTACTTTCCAAGAGTCATTGCAAAAAGCCTTACGCGGCCTTGAAGTGGGTCGTAACGGTTTTGATTCGGTTGTTGATTTACAATCACCCGAAGCTATGCAACGTATTCGTCATGAATTAAAAGAGCCGGGTTGTGATCGTATTTGGTACATCGCTGATGCATTCCGTGCAGGGTTAAGTCGTGACGATATTTTCACATTGACTAATATTGACCATTGGTTCTTGGTTCAAATCGAAGATTTGATTAACCAAGAAGCGAAAGTCGCTGAACTGGGTATGTCAGGTTTAGAGAAAAACTACTTACGCCAATTAAAGCGTAAAGGTTTCTCTGATGCGCGTTTAGCCGATGTGTTAGGTGTCAATGAAAGTGAAATTCGTAAACTACGTCATCGCCATGAAATTCACCCAGTTTATAAGCGTGTAGATACTTGTGCTGCTGAATTTTCAACTGATACAGCTTACATGTATTCAACCTATGAAGAAGAGTGTGAAGCTAACCCATCGAACCGTGAAAAAATCATGATTCTGGGTGGTGGACCGAATCGTATCGGACAAGGTATTGAGTTCGATTACTGTTGTGTCCATGCGGCATTAGCATTACGCGAAGACGGTTATGAAACCATCATGGTTAACTGTAACCCTGAAACGGTATCAACCGACTACGACACATCTGATCGCTTGTACTTTGAGCCTGTAACGTTAGAAGATGTGCTCGAAATCGTGCGTATCGAAAAGCCAAAAGGCGTAATCGTACAATACGGTGGTCAAACCCCGCTTAAACTCGCGCGAGAATTAGAAGCCGCAGGCGTACCGATTATCGGTACCAGTCCTGATGCGATTGACCGTGCAGAAGACCGTGAACGCTTCCAACAAGCGATTCAACGTTTAAACATGAAGCAGCCTGAAAATGCTACCGTGACGACGGTTGAAAGTGCGGTGATTGAAGCTGAAATTATCGGTTATCCACTGGTAGTTCGTCCATCTTATGTGTTGGGCGGCCGTGCGATGGAAATCGTCTACGACAAGCAAGATTTACTGCGCTACTTTAATGAAGCGGTTAAAGTCTCTAATGCATCACCAGTATTACTTGATCACTTCTTAGATGATGCCATTGAAGTGGATATAGATGCTGTATGTGACGGTGAAACTGTGGTGGTTGGCGCCATTATGGAGCACATTGAACAAGCAGGGGTTCACTCTGGTGACTCAGGTTGTTCATTACCACCTTATACCTTAAGTGCTGATGTTCAGGCGAGAATGCGTGACCAAGTCTCTAAATTGGCTTTTGAGTTAGGCGTAATCGGCTTAATGAACGTGCAGTTTGCGGTAAAAGATAACGAAATCTATATGATTGAAGTTAATCCACGTGCAGCCCGTACCGTCCCGTTTGTGTCTAAAGCGACAGGTGTTCCTTTAGCTAAAATTGCCGCGCGTGTCATGGTTGGCCAAAGCCTGATTTCACAAAACTTTACCAAAGAAGTGATCCCACCTTATTTCTCTGTCAAAGAAGTGGTATTGCCATTTAACAAGTTCCCAGGTGTTGATCCACTGTTAGGTCCTGAAATGCGATCAACTGGTGAAGTGATGGGCGTTGGCGATACTTTTGCTGAAGCGTATGCAAAAGCACAACTGGGTGCCACATCTGAAGTACCTAAGTCTGGTCGTGCGTTATTATCTGTGCGTAATAGTGATAAAAAACGTGTTGCTGATTTAGCCTCTAAGTTAATTGAGCTAGGTTATCAAATTGATGCCACTCATGGTACCGCCATTATCTTGGGTGAAGCTGGGATTAATCCTCGTTTAGTTAACAAGGTACATGAAGGTCGTCCACACATTCTTGATCGTATTAAGAATGGTGAATATACCTACATTGTTAACACCACAGAAGGTCGTCAAGCCATTGAAGACTCTCGCCAGATCCGCCGTGGAGCATTGCGCTATAAGGTAAATTACACTACGACATTAAATGCCGCTTTTGCGACGTGTTTAGCGCATGCTGCAGATGATCGTATCAAAGTGACCTCAGTGCAAGAGTTACACAAACGCATTAAAGGTTAACTTTATTGTGTGCTAATGATTAAGGTCGCCATTAGGCGACCTTTTTTATGACATTTTGGTGAAGCATGACTAGCAAGTCGGTAAAAGCTTAGGTAAGCTGTCTGCCATCATCTAAAAGATGCATCCAAGAGACGCATGCTAACTAGAATGCGTACTTCCAACTGAATTTTGACTGTGTTGATTTTGTCAGCACGGGATGCTTTTGTTTTTAAAGGAGACAAAGACATTATGAGTAAGGTCCCAATGACTGTAATTGGCGCAGATCAACTACGTAAAGAACTGGTAATATTAAAGTTCGATCGCCGTCCAAAAATTACCGAAGCGATTGCTTCTGCGCGTGAATTAGGTGATTTAAAAGAAAATGCAGAATACCATGCTGCCCGTGAAGATCAGGGGATTTGTGAAGCGCGTATTCGTGACATTGAAGGTAAATTATCTAATGCTCAAATTATTGATGTCACCACATTAGACAATACCGGCCGGATCATTTTTGGTACTACAGTGACTATTTTGAACTTGGATACGGATGCCGAAGTGACCTATCGTATTGTGGGTGATGACGAGGCAGAAATTAAACAAAATTTAATTTCTGTTAATTCACCGATTGCACGTGGATTAATTGGTAAAAGTGAAGGCGATGAAGTATCGATTACCACACCCGGTGGCTTGACTGATTATGAGATCGTTGCGGTTAAATATATTTAAGCGATGTGAGTCAGCTAGGGTAAATATTTTCTAACAATATGTTTTAATTGTTAAATTAAAAAAGCCGGTTAAGTATTTATTTTATTTTATGCTAAATCCATTATCGATATAAATGATCACTAGCCTGACCTAGCACTAAATAGAATACTATTTAGTGCTTTTTTATATCTATTACAAACAGAGTGCATTCCATATAGACCAAAATAAATGTAAAAAAATTCATTTGCACATTAAAGGTGCAACAGATATTATCGCCTGGATTTACATTGCTGTTACATTTTGTCGGGCAAAATACAACATTTTTTGAAACATTCCGTTGACAGATCCCGTTGAAACATTGCTTTGAAATTATGTTCTATCTTCTATCTTCTATTTAAATTATATTTCGACATTTTGATTTCAAATACTAGCAACTATGTCGTTTGATAAAATAAGGTCATTATGACGTTTCCATGGGCTCGTATACTACTCATGCTGGTAATTGTGGGGTTGTGTTCAATCTTTCTCATCAATAGCCACGTGTTGGTGTTAGCGTCGGTGCCATTTGCTACGTCTCCTGGATACTCTTACCCATATGATGTGGATACGGTGACAGATGATCGTATTTGTCAACAGCCAATAAGTTTAACCTCTCTTGATATAATGCTGTCTTCAGTTCAGTTAGTCGATGGTTCAATTGATAGTTCAATTGATAGTGATGTGCGTTGACATAAACCAACAGCCTTAAGTGACACGCTCATAGAGGTTAACAGTGCATTATTGAGCTAGTTAGGAACTATTATCAACAGGCTCTATTTTTGAGCAATCTAATCCAAATGATATTTATTATGTGGCCACTTATTCGGCACGTTATATCAGTATTGCTCAACGTCAATTAAATGAAACAAGTCCTAATGATGTATTGGGCTATGAGTTTTTTCGCCGCCAATAGCGAGTTTAACCATAGGGTATCCAATTAACGTCAATCCACAATTGGACTGGATTTTGTCAACGACGTCGCCCCTTCAAGACTTTCCGCCTAGAAAGATCTAATTTACTTTTCGTTCACGCTCACATCAGCTAACGATTTTCTGCATTGATTGAAAACGTCATTAGCTTTACTAATGAGCTTTACTGTAGATAGATGAGTTGGTTAAAACCGCTCATTACTGGCTATACATTTTTTATCCAGGCTTAACTCACCTCGATTTAGTGAGATCAAATATTATGAAATCCAAATCGAAAACGCATTAATTAAATCATTATTCTCAGTGGAAATACTGGTTATTAATTAGCATATTAATCATCTTGTTTATGAGTGCATTAGCGTCTTGGTATGGTGAAGAGTCGCGGTAAACTCACAATTAACCCGGCCCAATCACTGACAGTAGAGCAATTCCATCATCTGCTATATTAAGCGGGGATCAACAGGTTACGCATCGAACAGCAACAAGATAATTTGTTTGTGGCAATAAATGGTGCCGATATTCTTATTAAAAATAAACGTTTTGATCTCAAAATGGTATTAGCCGTATTAAATAATGTATTAACGTATTATGCAGCAACGGGGGGGTCTTAAGTCGATCAATAATTGGTCGTCAAAGGTGGCTTGTGTTGTCTAATGGCTATGCCGTGTATTATGGAATATTCAAGTTTTCGCTTTGAGTGGCGTACAGCTTCTGGTGCGTTATTGGCTCTGGTATATGATGTGGTGTTTGTGTTGGTTTTTTGCGGTAAGCCAAATGGAATCAAATTTAACCGTACTGGCGGCTATTTTAGCTTACTCGTTTAATGACTCTATTATCGAAAATAAGATGGGTAAACAACTTATTACAAAGCCTTTGTGGGATGTGCCGGACATTAATAATGGCGCTATTAAGTCGACTTTTTTGAGCTCAATGGTGACATCAGAGACTACATTATAAACTGTATACGCATTATTGATTATGGATTATGGATTACGGATAATGGGTGGAGCACTATTGGAGGGAATTTAATCGCATTATTTATTGGGATCGTTACAGGTACTTGGTCATTTTTTTCAATTGATGCTACCTTGCCTGAATTTTTAGGATTAAAGGCACAACATTATTAAGTCGTTCCTTTACCCAACCATCCTTGATTAATGATAATTCATCTCTAATAAAAAAGCCGCTGAATTCAGCGGCTTTTTATAAAAGAATGCGAGATTATTTGGCTTTAGGCAAAGCAATCTTCATTTCGGCAGACTGACGGAAAATGACTAAGACATGACCGATAAGTTGCACTTTCGCAGACTGGGTTTCACGTACAATGGCGTCAACGATGGCATTTTTGAGCTCTCTGTCGGCAGAGGCTACTTTTACTTTAATCAATTCATGATGTGTAAGCGCGCTATCAATTTCAGCCAGAACACCTTCAGTTAGTCCATTGCCACCAAGCAGCACCACTGGTTTTAAACTGTGCGCCAGACCTTTTAAATGCTGTTTTTGTTTGGTTGTTAAGTTCATTTGTACCAACTTTTGCTGAGTTACTGTTGAAAAACGGGTATTCTACCCTTATATACACCTTATGTAACTCTGAATCGTTGCGGAATTTTAATGACAACAAAAAAACGTACGGCGAGCTCAAGTCGCTGGATGCAAGAACACTTTGATGATCACTATGTGAAATTAGCCCAGAAACGCGGTTTACGTTCACGAGCAGCATTTAAGTTAGAAGAGATCCAACAAAAAGATCACTTGATAAAACAGGGGATGACAGTTGTTGATTTAGGTGCAGCACCGGGTGGCTGGTCGCAAGTGGCCGTTAAACTTGCTGGCGACAAAGGTAAAGTCATTGCTTGTGATATTTTACCAATGGATCCGATTGTTGGTGTTGATTTCCTTCAAGGTGATTTTAGAGAAAACAAAGTACTCGAAGCATTGCTTGAGCGTGTAGGTCAAGATAAAGTGGATGTGGTACTATCAGATATGGCCCCGAACATGAGTGGTTCGGATGCTGTTGATCAACCTAAAGGTATGTATTTAGTTGAATTAGCGTTAGATATGTGTCATCAAGTGTTGACGCCCAACGGCTGTTTTGCTGTTAAAGTCTTTCAGGGGGAGGGCTTTGACGACTACATAAAAACAGTTAAACAGGCATTCAAAGTAGTAAAAACCCGTAAACCAGACTCCTCTAGAGCACGCTCTCGAGAAGTCTACTTAGTGGCGACTGGTTACAAGTTGTAGTAGTCTAACGTTAATAATCGCAGGACTGTTAAGAGGTCTAGTAAATTGAGTGACATGGCAAAAAATTTAATTCTCTGGGTTGTCATCGCTGTTGTACTGATGTCAGTGTTTCAGGGTTATTCCCCCTCTTCTTCGAATACGCAGAAGATGGATTATTCCGCCTTTTTGGACAATGTTCGAAATGGTCAAATTAACACGGTCGAAATAAAAAGCGACCAACGAACAATTGAAGGGACTAAACGTACCGGCGAAAAGTTCACCACTATTATGCCTATTGTTGACCAAGATTTAATTAATGATCTTGATCGCAAAGGTATCACCATGAAAGGCCAAGAGGCTGAAGAGTCAGGTTTTTTAACCCAAATCTTTATTTCATGGTTCCCGATGTTACTGTTGATTGGGGTTTGGATATTCTTCATGCGTCAAATGCAAGGCGGTGGTGGAAAAGGCGCAATGTCGTTTGGCAAAAGTAAAGCCAAACTGATGAGCGAAGACCAAATTAAAACCACCTTTGCTGATGTTGCTGGCTGTGATGAAGCAAAAGAAGAAGTAAAAGAACTGGTTGATTATTTACGTGACCCAACCAAGTTCCAAAAGCTAGGCGGTCGGATTCCTACTGGCGTGTTGATGGTAGGGCAACCAGGTACGGGTAAAACCTTGCTAGCTAAGGCGATTGCCGGTGAATCTAAGGTGCCATTCTTTACCATATCAGGTTCTGATTTTGTGGAAATGTTTGTTGGTGTTGGCGCATCCCGTGTGCGTGACATGTTCGAACAAGCTAAAAAATCTTCGCCTTGTATCATTTTTATCGATGAAATCGATGCTGTAGGTCGCCAACGTGGTGCTGGTGTTGGTGGTGGTCACGATGAGCGTGAGCAGACGTTAAACCAACTGCTGGTTGAGATGGATGGTTTCGAAGGTAATGAAGGTGTTATCGTTATCGCGGCAACTAACCGCCCTGATGTTCTTGATGCTGCATTGCTTCGCCCAGGTCGATTTGACCGTCAAGTGGTTGTCGGCTTGCCTGATGTGCGTGGTCGTGAACAAATCCTTAAAGTGCATATGCGTAAAGTGCCTTTGTCAGACGATGTTAAAGCAAGTGTTATTGCTCGTGGTACGCCAGGATTCTCTGGTGCAGACTTAGCCAACCTTGTTAACGAAGCTGCGTTGTTTGCTGCTCGTGGTAATCGTCGTGTTGTTGGTATGGAAGAGTTCGAGCGTGCTAAAGATAAAATCATGATGGGTGCTGAGCGCCGTTCTATGGTGATGTCTGAAGCGGACAAAGAGATGACTGCTTATCATGAAGCTGGACATGCGATTGTAGGCTGCTTAGTACCAGAGCATGATCCTGTGCATAAAGTGACTATTATTCCGCGTGGACGTGCATTAGGGGTAACTTTCTTCCTACCGGAAGCCGATGCTGTGAGCCAAAGCCGTCGCAAACTTGAATCACAGATTTCAGTTGCCTATGGTGGACGTTTAGCTGAAGAGATTATTTACGGCACTGAAAAAGTGTCTACTGGAGCGTCGCAAGATATCAAATACGCGACGTCGATTGCCCGTAACATGGTTACCCAATGGGGCTTCTCCGATAAACTGGGTCCTTTACTCTATGCAGAAGAAGAAAACGAAGTTTTCTTAGGCCGCAGTATGGGTAAATCTAAGGCTATGTCGGGTGAGACTGCGACACTAATTGATTCAGAAACTAAAGTGTTTATTGATAAAAACTATCAACGGGCACAAACGTTACTAAACGACAATTTGGATATTTTACATGCGATGAAAGATGCGCTGATGAAATATGAAACGATTGATTCGTTGCAAATTGATGATTTGATGAAGCGACGTGAAGTGCGTATGCCTGCTGAATGGCAAAAAGATGAATCATCTGACGATAAAGATAATGGCAATAGCACGCCTAAATCTGAAGTTGAAACACCTGTCGATGAGGTTAAAGCCGATACTAGTGACGCTAAAACCGACACGAGTGAAACGGATGAATCACCAGCTAAATAAATAATTTAGTGAATAAAGAAAACCCCGCAAGGGGTTTTTTTTTTTTAACCTTATGTAGGACAATACCTGTGTTTCAATTAACTCATGCCAATAAAACCCTCGACTTATCAGCACCTGTAGTGATGGGCATTGTAAACTTGACCCCTGATTCTTTTTCTGATGGCGGCGAATATATCGGATTTGAACAAGCCTGTCGCCATGTCGACGATATGGTGGAACAAGGTGCATTAATTATTGACGTGGGTGGAGAGTCAACTCGACCTGGTGCTGCTGAAGTCACTCTTGAGCAAGAGATCGCTCGTGTTATTCCTATCATCGAATACACGGCTAAAACACACAATGTATGGATTTCAATCGATACTAGCAAACCTGAAGTGATGGAGCAGGCTGTGGATGCCGGTGCCAATATGATCAATGATGTGCGCGCATTACAAATGCCTGGTGCATTAGCCATGGCCGCTACGTTAGATGTGCCTATTTGCTTGATGCACATGCAAGGCGAGCCGCAAACCATGCAAGATGAACCTGAGTATCAGGATGTGATTGATGAGGTGGTTGCTTTTTTCGAATTGCGTATTGCTTACTGCGAAGCCGCCGGAATTGAGCGAGAACGCTTAATTCTCGATCCAGGTTTTGGCTTTGGCAAAACTTTAGCGCATAATTACCGCCTATTAGCGACATTACCAAGATTACATGAGTTTCACTTACCTTTATTGGTTGGTCTGTCGCGAAAAAGCATGATTGGTGACCTGTTAGCGCGCGATATCGATCAACGCCTTGCTGGTAGTCTTGCTGGGGCATTAATTGCTGCTCAACAAGGTGCGCATATTATACGAGTCCATGATGTTCCAGAAACTGCCGATGTACTTAAGGTGATGTCAGAAACAATGGCCAATATATAGCGACATCGGCATGATAACGTTATAAGTAACCACAGAATGGGATAATCAATGGTTATCAAACCGCTGTTTGTTCTGCTATCTGTGTTGCATTGACTGGCAATAGGCTAGCTATTGCAAGTCAATGTGTCTTGTGAGCAAAAAATGGCAAGTTTGATATTAAATTGGTGAATAGTCTTATTGAAACTTACTTACCCTATCTCTTAACGTGAGATAAGGTTAAGTAGAGTCAAATCACTTAAGTGGGGACCTGTGAAGCAAAGAAAGTTTTTTGGAACCGATGGTATTCGCGGCAGAGTAGGGGCGGGTAAAATGACCCCTGAGCTGGCATTGAAGCTCGGTTGGGCTGCAGGGCGGGTATTGTCTCGCAATGGCACCCAAAAAGTGATTATTGGTAAAGACACCCGCATTTCCGGCTACTTGTTTGAATCGGCTTTAGAGGCTGGATTGTCAGCTGCGGGACTCAACGTTTTGTTACTTGGTCCAATGCCTACCCCCGCGGTTGCTTATTTAACTCGCACATTTCGCGCGGAAGCTGGCGTGGTGATCAGTGCGTCACATAATCCATATTATGATAACGGTATCAAGTTTTTCTCAAACAATGGCAGTAAACTAGATGATGCCATTGAGCTAGAAATAGAGGCTGAACTTGAAAAGCCGTTAGTGTGTGTTGAATCTCATTTATTAGGCAAGGCTCGAAGAGTTGAAGATGCTGCAGGGCGTTATATTGAATATTGCAAAGGGAATTTTCCAGCGGATCAAACACTTGAAGGTTTGAAAATTGTTGTTGATTGTGCACATGGTGCAACCTACCACATAGCTCCTAATGTATTTCGTGAATTGGGTGCTGATGTGATTACTATTGGCGATAAGCCAAACGGCATAAACATCAATGACAAAGTCGGCGCAACCTCTATGGCTAAAATTTGTGAAACGGTATTAGCCGAAAAAGCGGATTTAGGTATCGCATTAGATGGTGATGGCGATCGCATTATGATGGTAAATAGCCGCGGTGACGTGATTGATGGTGATCAAATCTTATATATTTTAGCGGTAGATGCTCAAAAACGTGGTATTTTAAAAGGCGGTGTAGTGGGCACGTTAATGTCTAACCTAGGGTTAGATTTAGCATTACAAGCGCTTGATATTCCTTTTGTTCGCTCAAAGGTCGGTGACCGCTATGTCATGGAAATACTCAAAGAGAAACAGTGGCGTATCGGAGGTGAAAACTCTGGCCATATTCTTAATCTCGATCATGGCACCACCGGTGATGGCATTGTTGCAGGTATTCTAGTGTTAGCTGCAATGCGACGTCAAAAAGCATCACTTGAACAATTGACTGAATCAATAAAGATGTTGCCGCAGGTATTGGTAAATGTCCGTTTTGAAGGAAACTCAAACCCGCTGGATACTGATGCTGTGAGATCAGCGCAAGCTGATGTTGAGCAACAATTAGGTATTCGTGGGCGAGTATTATTGCGAAAGTCGGGAACAGAACCGTTAATCAGGGTTATGGTTGAGGGGGATGACCATCCGCAAGTGCTTGCACATGCAAACCGTATTGCTGACGCGGTAAAGGCAGCATGTTAATTATTTGAATATTCAATTTGTTGTTGCTCGCTCAAAAAGTAGCCGCTTCGACAGCTTATGTGAAATATTCCCCTTTTAGCTCTTGTAACTTGATAAGTGGTTCGCTATTATTCACGCCGCTTTCAGAGGAGACAGTGAATGGCACTCAGACGTCCTATGGTCGCTGGTAACTGGAAAATGAATGGTAATTCGGCCTTGGCCCAAGAGCTATTTAAGAAGTTTGCTACCAAGCTCCAAAATGATTCAGCTGAAGTGGTTTTATGCCCGCCTTCAATTTATCTTGAAAGTGTTCGGCAGCTGCTTGAAGCCAATAAGCAAACCTTAGACGGAGCGCTTGTTAGAATGGGCGCACAAAATCTTAGTCATCATGATTTTGGTGCTTACACCGGCGAAATATCCGGGCAGATGCTAAAAGATTCTGGATGTCGATATGTCATTATCGGCCATTCCGAACGTCGCCGTATGTACGGAGAGACGAGTAATATAGTGGCAGAGAAATTTGCCGCAGCACAAAAAAATGGTCTGACACCGATTTTATGTGTAGGTGAATCAGGACCGGCTCGTGAAGCAAGACGTACCTTTGAGGTGATTGCCGAAGAGCTTGATATAGTAATTGAAAAAAACGGTACCATGGCTTTTGATAACGCAATTATCGCCTACGAACCTTTATGGGCAGTAGGGACAGGTAAGAGCGCTACACCAGAGCAGGCACAAGAAGTACATGCGTTTATTCGCAGTCGCCTCTCTGAAGTGTCTCCTTTTATAGGAGAGAATATCAGGATTCTTTACGGTGGTAGTGTCACCCCAAGCAATGCGGCAGATATATTTGCCCAGCCTGATGTTGATGGTGGTCTGATTGGCGGTGCAAGTTTGAACTCAAGTGAGTTTTTAAGTTTATGTACCATAGCGATGAGCGCATAATTATATGTACGAAGTTCTTATAGTTGTATACTTGGTGGTAGCGTTAGGTCTTATCGGCTTAATTTTAATCCAACAAGGAAAGGGTGCCGATATGGGTGCATCTTTCGGAGCCGGTGCTTCAGGCACATTATTTGGCTCAAGTGGCTCAGGTAACTTCCTGACTCGCAGTACTGCAGTATTAGCCATTGGTTTCTTTGCATTGAGTTTAGTGATTGGTAATTTAAGTGCTAATCACACTCAAGAAAATGATCAGTGGCAAGATTTAGGTCCAGCAGCAGAGCAAATCATTGATGATGCGCCTGTGCAAACCGAACAGTCAGAAACGAAAATTCCTGACTAGTATACCAGGTGTCGCCGAGGTGGTGGAATTGGTAGACGCGCAGCCTTGAGGTGGCTGTGTCTTAACGGACGTGCGGGTTCAAGTCCCGCTCTCGGCACCAAATTTAAACTAACAAATCATGGATAGCGTTTGATTAGTTATTGCAAGATATAGAGTAAATCAATATACTTGCATGAGTTGACGCGGGGTGGAGCAGTTGGTAGCTCGTCGGGCTCATAACCCGAAGGTCGTCGGTTCAAATCCGGCCCCCGCAACCAGCTCCTTGTGATTTAACTTCTTGAGAAGATAAATTACAATTTACAGGTTTTATAATAAAATGACCTCGTGATTACGGGGTTTTTTGTTATATAGACTTTTAAATGTCCGTGTTTTATACGGATTGCAATGGGGGCTACTAGCCCTTTTTCTGTTTTTTTGGGGGTCATTTTTGGCAACAATAGAATCCAAGCTAGTTGAAATGTTAACAGTACCTGTTGAAGCGTTAGGCTTTAAACTATGGGGCATTGAGTATATTCAAGCTGGTCGTCATTCAATATTACGTGTTTTTATTGAGCACGAGAATGGCATCAATATTGAAGATTGTGCAGAAGCCAGTCGTCAAGTTAGCGCAGTTATGGATGTTGAAGACCCTATTTCTACAGAATATACATTAGAAGTCTCTTCACCTGGCGTAGATAGACCCTTATTTACCGCTGAGCAATATGCGGCCTATGTAGGTGAAGATGCAAAAGTACAATTGACTATGCCTGTTGCCGGTAGTCGTAATTTAAAAGGCGTCATCAATAGCGTTGATGGGCAAATGCTCACCATCACCGTTGATGGTAAAGACTTGATTGTTGCTTTGGATAATATCCGTAAAGGCAGCATTATCGCTAAGTTTTGATAGTTTCAGGTGAAGAACGAGGCAAGACCAAATGAATAAAGAGATCCTGCTAGTCGCAGAAGCGGTTTCCAATGAGAAAGGCCTTCCGCGCGAGAAAATTTTCGAAGCGCTAGAAATTGCACTGGCTACCGCAACAAAGAAAAAATACGAAGGCGATATTGAAGTTCGTGTAGCCATTGATCGTAAAACAGGCCATTACGACACCTTCCGTCGTTGGTTGGTTGTTGATGATCAAGGTCAAGTTCTGGAAAATCCATACAGCGAAATTACGTTTGAAGCCGCTCGTTATGAAGAACCAGAGATTCAAGTGGGTGAGTTTATCGAAGATCAAATTGACTCAGTTGCATTTGACCGCATCGCCACTCAAACCGCTAAACAAGTTATCGTGCAAAAAGTACGTGAAGCTGAACGTGCACAAATTGTTGAACAATTTATTGAGCGTGAAGGTGAAATTGTTACCGGCGTGGTGAAGAAAAGTACACGAGAAAGTGTGGTTGTCGATTTAGGTAACAATGCCGATGGTGTGTTATTTAAAGAAGATTTAATCAGCCGTGAATCTTTCCGTCCTGGTGACCGTGTACGTGCATTATTGTACTCAGTACGTCCAGAGGCCCGTGGCGCGCAGTTGTTTTTAACGCGCAGTAAGCCTGAAATGTTAATTGAGCTATTTCGGGTTGAAGTGCCAGAGATTTATGACGAGTTGATCGAAGTCATGGGTGCTGCTCGTGATCCAGGTGCTCGTGCTAAAATCGCGGTTAAATCAAATGACCGTCGCATTGACCCTATAGGTGCTTGTGTTGGTATGCGTGGTGCACGTGTGCAAGCCGTATCAAACGAATTAGGCGGCGAGCGAGTGGATATTGTGATGTGGGATGATAATCCGGCACAATATGTGATCAATGCCATGGCGCCAGCTGATGTAGCATCTATCATTGTGGATGAAGATAACCATTCGATGGATATTGCTGTAGAAGCTGACAGTTTGGCACAGGCTATTGGCCGTAATGGTCAAAACGTACGTTTAGCGACTCAACTTACTGGTTGGGAACTAAACGTAATGACCGTTGAAGACCTGAACAAAAAACACCAAGCCGAAAGTGCGAAAGTGATTGACTTGTTTGTGGATTATCTGGATGTAGATAAAGATTTTGCAGCCGTTTTGGCTGATGAGGGATTCACTTCGTTAGAAGAAGTTGCTTATGTTCCAGAATCTGAACTATTAGCAATAGAAGGTTTCGACGAAGGAATCGTTGAAGCATTACGTGAACGTGCAAAGGCGGCAATCTCGACAAGAGCATTAGCGTCTGAAGAAGCGTTAGATGGTGCAGAGCCAAGTGATGACTTACTAGCATTGGAAGGATTAGAAAGACATTTAGCTTACGTTCTTGCGAGCAAAGGTGTAGTGACTTTAGAAAACTTGGCCGAGCAAGGTATTGACGATTTAATTGATATTGAAGAATTAACAGAAGAAAAAGCAGGTGAGCTCATCATGGCTGCCCGCAATATCTGTTGGTTTGGCGAAGAAGCATAAGTCGATCAACAGGGGGATTTAATTGATGGCAGATACAAGCGTAGAAAAATTAGCAGTGGAAGTGGGAAAATCGGTCGATCGATTAATCGAGCAATTCTCACAAGCTGGTATAAGCAAAAAACAACTCGATACTGTTTCAGAAAACGAGAAGCAGAAGCTTCTTGATTATCTAAAAAAACAGCATGGTGCAGATTCAGTTCCGACTAAAATGACATTGCAGCGTAAAACATTGTCTACCTTAAGTGTTGCAAGCACTGGCGGTCAGTCAAAAGACGTGAAAGTAGAAGTGCGCAAGAAACGTACTTTTGTTAAACGTGAAGATGCAGAATTAGCAAAACAAGCTGAATTAGAAGCTCAAGCAAAAGCCAAAGCAGAAGCTGAAGCCCAAGCAAAAGCCGAAGCTGAAGCAAAAGTAGCGGCAGAAGCGAAAGCTAATGCAGAAGCGAAGAAAAAAGCGGAAGCAGAAGCCAAATTGAAATCAGAAAAAGTAAAATCTGAACCTAAAGTAACTAAAGTTGCTGACCCAGAAACTGCAGCAGCAAAAGTTGAAGCGGATCGTTTAAAAGCGACTCAAGACGCTGTGCTTACTCAAAAGCAAAAAGATGAAGCCGCGAAAGCTGCTGAAACAGCACGTCAACTTGCTGAGGTAAATTCAAAGCGTTGGGCTGAAGAAGAACGTCAACGTTTAGATGCTGAAAAGAACGGTGATCATCACATCACAACATCTCAAGTTGCTCGTGCAGCAGAAGACAGTTCAGATGCTGATGATGAAAAACGTGGTCGTCGTGCTCGCAATAAAAGCGCCAATAAAAAACGTGGCGGAAAAGATGCTCGTGGCGGACGCGAAAAACACATGCGTAATCGCAGTACTGCACCAGAATCTATGGCACACGGTTTTAATAAACCCGCTGCAGCTGTCAGTCGTGACGTGCGTATTGGTGAAACCGTAACCGTATCCGAATTAGCTCACTTAATGGCAATTAAAGCCACTGTGATCATCAAGCAAATGATGAAAATGGGTACAATGGTAACGATTAACCAAGTACTTGACCAAGAAACTGCACAAATGATTGCAGAAGAATTAGGTCATAAAGTGGTTCTTATTCGTGAAAATGAACTTGAACATCAAGTTATGCAAGATCGCGATGACAATATCCAGCTAGAATCACGTGCGCCAGTTGTTACTATCATGGGTCACGTTGACCACGGTAAAACGTCGTTACTGGATTATATCCGTCGTGCGAAAGTGGCGGCTGGCGAAGCCGGTGGTATTACCCAGCATATTGGTGCATACCACGTTCAAACTGAAAACGGCATGATCACCTTCCTTGATACTCCTGGTCACGCGGCGTTTACGTCAATGCGTGCTCGTGGTGCTAAGGCGACCGATATTGTTATTTTGGTTGTTGCTGCCGATGATGGCGTAATGCCACAAACGATTGAAGCGATTCAACATGCTAAAGCGGGTAATGTACCGTTAATCGTTGCTGTTAACAAAATGGATAAGCCAGATGCTGATCCTGATCGTGTTAAGAGTGAATTGTCTCAACATGGCATCATGTCAGACGATTGGGGCGGAGATAACATGTTCGTTCATGTATCAGCTAAAACTGGTATGGGCGTTGACGAATTGTTAGAAGGTATTTTACTTCAATCTGAAGTATTAGAACTTAAATCGGTCCGTGATGGAATGGCGGCGGGTGTGGTTATCGAATCGCAACTTGATAAAGGTCGTGGCCCAGTGGCAACTATCTTGGTTCAAGAAGGTACGTTGCGCCAAGGTGATATCGTTTTATGTGGTTTAGAGTACGGTAAAATCCGTGCGATGAAAGACGAAAATGGTAATGCTATCACTGAAGCGGGTCCATCTATTCCAGTAGAGATCTTAGGTCTTTCTGGTGTGCCGTCAGCGGGTGATGAAGCGACAGTAGTACGTGATGAACGTAAAGCTCGCGAAGTTTCGTTGTATCGTCAAGGTAAATTCCGTGACATTAAGTTAGCGCGTCAGCAGAAGTCTAAGCTAGAAAACATGTTTGCCAACATGGAAGAAGGCGAAGTACAAGAACTGAATATCGTACTTAAAGCGGATGTTCAAGGTTCTCTTGAAGCTATTTGTGAATCTTTAGCTAAACTGTCTACTGATGAAGTTAAAGTGAACATTATTGCTCGAGGTGTCGGTGCATTAACTGAAACCGACGCAACATTAGCAGCCGCTTCAAATGCGATTCTTGTTGGTTTCAACGTCCGTGCAGATGCACAGGCTCGTAAGACCATTGAATCAGAAAGTGTTGATTTACGTTATTACAGCATCATCTACAACTTAATTGATGAAGTTCGAGCTGCAATGACAGGTATGTTAATACCTGAGTTCAGACAAGAAATTATCGGCCTTGCTCAAGTTCGTGAAGTCTTTAAGTCTCCTAAAATTGGCGCTATCGCTGGTTGTATGGTTACTGAAGGTATCGTTAAACGTAGCGCACCAATTCGTGTACTACGTGAAAACGTGGTTATCTTCGAAGGTGAACTTGAATCATTACGCCGCTTTAAAGACGATACTCCAGACGTCCGTAATGGCATGGAATGTGGTATCGGTGTCAAGAACTACAACGACGTCCGAGTGGGCGATCAAATTGAAGTTTTTGAAACAGTCGAAATTGCTCGCACCTTATAAGAACCAATGGAAGGGCGGCTTTAGCCGCCCTTTTTGATTGTAGACCTAACGATATGGCATATCATCATGGCAAAAGAATTTAGTCGTACACGCCGTATTGCACAACAACTCCAGCAAGAACTTGCAATGGTGTTGCAACGCGATATGAAAGATCCTCGCATTGGTTTTGTCACAGTAAACGACGTCGACGTCTCTCGTGATTTGAGTTATGCAAAAGTGTTTGTGACCTTCTATGAAGAAGACACTGAACTTGTCCAACAAAAAATTGATGCACTTACTGCTGCGGCACCTTATGTCCGTACTTTGGTTGCTGGGCGCATGAAATTACGCGTCATGCCTGAATTACGTTTTATCTATGATAGCTCACTGGTTGAAGGCATGCGTATGTCTAACCTAGTGACGCAAGTGATCAACAAAGATAAAGCCAAGCAGCAACAGTCTACTCCAGAAGCCTACGATAGCAGCGAGTCGGTTGACGGTGAAACGCAGCAACATTCTATTCCAGAAGTCTCTGAGAACAGCGAGTCTGTTGACGGTGACAAGGAGCAAGATTAATGGCTCGTCGCCCTAAAGGTCGCTTCATCGACGGAATCGTATTACTCGATAAAGATACTGGCATGAGTTCTAACTTTGCCCTGCAAAGAGTTAAGCGTCTTTTTAATGCCAATAAAGCGGGCCATACAGGTGCTTTAGACCCGTTAGCAACGGGTATGTTGCCTATTTGCCTTGGAGAAGCGACGAAGTTCTCTCAGCATTTATTAGAAGCGGATAAACGCTATCTCGTGACGGCTAAATTGGGTGAACGTACTGATACTAGTGACTCAGATGGGGAAGTCGTACAAACGCGCCCTATTAACATTACCCAAGAATTACTTGATGAGAAGCTTGCGTTTTTCCGAGGAACGACTCAACAAATACCGTCAATGTATTCGGCATTAAAATACCAAGGTCAACCTTTGTATAAATATGCCCGTGAGGGAATTGAAATTCCACGTGAGTCGCGGCCTATCACCGTATTTGAGCTAAACTTTATTAAGCTTGAAGGTGATGAATTAACGCTAGATATTCATTGTTCTAAAGGGACTTACATACGGACCATTATTGATGATTTAGGTGAAATGCTTGGATGTGGAGCACATGTTATTATGTTGCGTCGTACTCAAGTTGCCGAATACCCGTATGAAAAAATGGTTACCTTAGCACAATTAGAAGCGTTACTTGAGCAAGCTCATAGGCAAGATGTTGCGCCTAAGACCTTGATGGATCCGTTATTACTGCCAATGGATACCGCAGTGGCTAATTTCGCTGAAATTAATTTGCCACAAGCGATGCTGTATTACGTTATGCAAGGACAAGCGATTCAAGCTGCGGGTCTTAAACCTAATGAATTGGTTCGTATCACTATTGGCGATGAACGTCGGTTTGTTGGTATTGGTACCATGAATGATGATGGTTTATTAGCACCAAAACGCTTGATTGTGATACACGACAATGATCCAACAGAGTAGTCAGTTGGCTTTAAAGACTGCTTTACAGATAAATAATTGAATTTATATTGCGGTTAACCATCAATCTGGTTAAAATACTGCGCTCGCTCTGGCTGAGTTAGTGATCGGCTAGAGATACATTTACTTTTTTTGGAGATACACATGTCACTAAGTGCTGAAGCAAAAGCAAAAATTTTAGCTGATTTTGGTCGCGGCGAAAACGATTCAGGTTCAACTGAAGTTCAAGTAGCTTTGTTAACTGCTCAAATTAACCACCTTCAAGGTCACTTTAAAGAGCACATCCATGATCACCACTCTCGTCGTGGTTTATTACGCATGGTTAATGCACGCCGTAAGCTTTCTGCTTACTTAAAGCGTACTGACGTAGCTCGTTACACTGCTATGATCAAGAAGTTAGGTTTACGTCGTTAATTCGATGTCCTGCTTACGTTTGTAAGTAGATTAAACCGTAAAAAAGGAGGCTTTGGCCTCCTTTTTTATGGGTTAAAAAAAGCTTATCGCTTTGTTAAACCCCTCTAATAATCATTTTTCAGTCGTTTTTGCACTTATCGATACTTTGGTTTTTCTAATCTGTATTAATACAGTTCCCATAGATAGGGCCCAACACTTGCTCAGTAATCACTAAGGTTTGGATGTACAAATTGTGGTTGTTTCTTATAGATGTATTTCGTAAAGCATTACCAGCGTAGAACCCGATTTTACAGGGTATTGACTCGGTTTAATGCTGCCTTGTATTAGACTGCAAAGTGTCAGGCACTGTACGTTAACCTCTAGAACAGGATAATAAAAGGTAATCAAACTGTGCTTTGTGCCGCTATCTAGGTTGCATTGAATGGCAATAGACCCGCGATTAACCCAGCTATTACCCAGCTATTAACACGTGAAGTCGCTTTGTTCGCAACACAAATGACCATTTTGATATGAGACAGGTGAAATATTCAGACTTTAACCTATGTAACACATTTATTTATCCCTCCCGCTAATAACTCTGTGATTAACCTAAGTTGGAGGTAAGTTAAGCTATTATCAATAATAAATGACATTAATGGATATTAGGCCAGTGTATTGCGACTCACATTTTGCCTTCAAATACTTATCTTATTAGTGTCGTGGTGATCCTCCAGACTAGGTTACCCTAATCGCAACGGCTGTTAATCTCGATGTTTTATTACAATATAATTATATAAAAACAGCTTGCCCAAGCTCATGAGAGAGCAGATACCAAAATGAGTTTGTAGAGTATGGATATGAAAATAGCTATAGTTGGGACGTATTCAGTGTAACTGCAGTGATTTAAATTGAGATCAATCTCGAAGCTGTCTTAAGGCCAATCACTGTTAACTGTATCGTGACAATTAACAGTGATTACATCAGATTACTGTGGCTGATAAATTGCGTTTAAACATGCAATATTTTTGCGGTATTGCAGGCAATATATTTTTCTTCAAACTCTGCTAATGGCAGCGGCTGGCTGAAGTAAAAACCTTGGCCAATTTCACATTGATTGTCTTTGAGCCATTCAAGTTGTTGGATATTTTCAATACCTTCAGCAACAATGGTCAAATCAAGTTGACGGCCAAGCATTAAAATAGTCGACGCAATTGCGCTATCTTGTGGAAGATCACTCACAAATGCACGATCAATTTTCATTGTGGTAATCGGTAAGTGGCGCAAATATGACAATGAAGAATATCCGGTACCAAAGTCATCGACCGCAATGCCAAAGCCAGCTGATTTCAGCTGTTCTAACTTGGTAATAGCTTGCTCAACATCATTCATGAGTGACGTTTCTGTAATTTCTATTTCAAGCAATTCTGGACGTATTTGATAACGTATTGCCAATTGCTTAATATCAGGCACTAAACTAGCATCTGCAAATTGTTGTGATGCCACATTCACTGCAATGGGGATTTCATAATTGAATTTACGTTGCCAATCTCTAATGACTTTACAGCTTTGCTCTATGACCCATCGTCCGATAGGGATGATAATACCGGTTTCTTCCGCAACAGGGATAAACGACATCGGGCTGATTAAACGACCGTCTTTTTGCCAGCGAATAAGGGCTTCACATCCCACTACTTTATTGGTTTTTAGATCAAATTTAGGTTGAAAATACAATAAGAATTCGTTGTTTTTTAATGCATCGTGTAACGACGCTTCTGTGCGCAATCTCACCGCAGCGCGATCGGTCATTTGTTGCTTAAAGAAGGACCACTGATTCGATCCAGCCGCTTTAGCGCTGTACATTGCTATATCGGCATGACGAATTAAATCCTCTGCAGTGGTACCATCTTCAGGATATATCGATATGCCGATAGAAGCCGCTGGATGAATTGCATGTTCATTAAGTTGAATTGGAGTATTTAATTGAATAAGTAACTTATCAACAAAATCAGCTGCTTGTGAAGGGGTTTGGATTTCATCTGCTAAAATCACAAATTCATCACCGCCTAAACGAGCCACGCTGCCTCTATCACCAACCACTCTTTCTAAAATACGTGCAATACGCGCTAGGAATTGATCACCGATTGCATGGCCTAATGAATCATTTACATTTTTAAATCGATCTAAGTCAATAAAGAGTAACGCAAAATTGCGTTTATGAACGCGTGAACGCTGAATGGTGACATTCAATGTTTCTAATAATAATGTCCGGTTTGGTAACCCTGTGAGTGGATCTCGCGTAGCCATTTTGCGCAGCTTGTTCTGAGTTTGGCTGAACTGTAATAAAATTTGGTTAAATTTACTGGTTACTAGCCCTAATTCATCATCTTTATGTGCTTTTGACATGGGCAATAAGTTTTCATCGGGATAGTCAGGATCAATTTTATCGATGGCTTCACTAATGCGAGCGATGGGTTGAGTGAGAAAACGATGAAACACCACGGTTAATACCAGTGTGAGCAGTAATGCGCGAGCCAGAGTTGCAATTAACCCTAGTTGTAACTGGTTAAATAGTTTAGCGGTGAGTTTTTGTGTGTCGTAAAAAATCGTCAGCGTGCCAATCAGCTGCTGTTGTTTATTGTCTTCAAAATAGAATGGTCGATATAGCGGACGGGAGATCTCTTTTAGATCACCAAATAGACGATTACTTAACGAAATGTAGCTATTTGGGAACGCAGCGTATTGATTTGCCTCCGACACAAATAATGACCCATCATCAAGTTCAATCACCGCAGAACCAACATTATCTACTTTGATAATGCCTTCAAGTGTTTGGCTGGCAAGTTTATCATCTAAAGACCATACCGAATTGGTGGTAATTTGTTCGACAGAATTGAGCAGTTCTTGTTGTTCAGCAGTAAGTTGTTGTTTAGTCGTAATGACAACTAATGCAATTTCGACAATAAAGATGGCAATTGCAAAAAACAAAGCAGTAAAAACCACTAAATTAGTTTGTTTCCATGTAAGAGACTTAAAACGGGCCGTCATATATTATTCCATGTCATATAAGTGACTATTTCTAAATTAATTTTGTAGCTCAAAATGCTAAAATCAAAAAAGATTTATATTCAATAAAAAATCAATCGCATCGTGGCTAATGAATAGTTTAACCCCATACAAAAATTAACATTATCAACTAAGACTTTAGTCAAATTCATCTGTCTTGTCATCAATAATCCAACCAAATATCGAACATCAGGCCACTTAGTAGAGATAATCTTAGCTTTATAGCATCTAAATCATTTTTTAATTCAATGATCTCACGTAGGAAAATGATTATTTTAACGATTTTTACGTTCTGTAACTCGCGTCTATTTAACTATTCAACCTAATTGAAGTATACTTGTGCGCGTAATTAAAGGTCATTAAATTAAGGAATGGGTCACGTGAATCCAATTGTAAAGAGTTTTGAGTATGGTCAACATACCGTCACCTTAGAAACAGGTGTTATGGCACGTCAAGCAGATGCTGCAGTTTTAGCAAGCATGGGCGATACCACAGTATTAGTTACTGTCGTTGGTAAAAAAATTGCGGACTTAAGCCGTAGCTTTTTCCCGCTAACGGTTAACTATCAAGAAAAAACCTATGCTGCAGGTAAAATTCCTGGCGGTTTCTTTAAGCGTGAAGGTCGTCCTTCAGAAGATGAAACTCTGATTGCACGTCTCATTGACCGTCCTATTCGTCCTTTATTTCCTAACGGTTTTAAAAACGAAGTTCAAGTTATCATCACTGTGGTATCGGTTGATCCACAAATCGAGCCAGATATTATTTCGATGATTGGTACCTCAGCCGCGTTAGCTATTTCTGGTATTCCTTTCAGCGGCCCAATAGGTGCTGCGCGTGTTGGTTATGTCGACGGCGAATATGTACTTAACCCATCGGTTGACCTGCTTGCAACAAGCTCGCTTAACTTAGTGGTTTCCGGTACTAAAGCAGCGGTACTTATGGTTGAATCTGAAGCAAAAGCGCTTGCAGAAGAAATCATGCTAGGTGCGGTAACTTACGGTCATGATCAACAGCAAGTTGTTGTTGATGCTATCAGTGAATTCAAAGCTGAAGCTGGTAAGCCAACATGGGATTGGACTGCACCCGTTCAAGATCAAGATTTAGTCGCTAAAATCAAAGAGCTTGCAGAAGCTGGCATGACAGACGCTTACCAAATTGAAGTCAAGCAAGACCGTTATATACAAGTCGGTATTGTTAAAGCGGCTGCGAAAGCGGCGTTAGTTGCAGAGAATCCAGATGTAGATTGTCGTGAAGTAGACACCCTACTTGGTAGCTTAGAGAAAAGTGTGGTCCGCGGACGTATTATTAGTGGTAAGCCACGTATCGATGGTCGCGAACCAGACATGATCCGCGCATTAAGTGTGTTAGCGGGTGTACTCCCACGTACTCACGGTAGCTCATTGTTTACTCGTGGTGAAACACAAGCACTAGTCACTTGTACTTTGGGTACTGAACGTGATGCTCAGAAGATTGATAGCATCATGGGCGAACGTACTAATCGCTTTATGCTTCACTATAACTTCCCTCCGTATTGTGTTGGTGAAACCGGTATGGTTGGTTCACCTAAGCGTCGTGAAATTGGTCATGGTAAGTTAGCATGGCGTGGTATGAATGCAGTGATGCCTTCTGCTGAAGAATTCCCATACAGCATTCGTGTTGTATCTGAAATCACTGAATCTAACGGTTCAAGCTCAATGGCTTCAGTATGTGGTACTTCATTAGCATTAATGGATGCGGGTGTACCAATCAAAAGTTCTGTTGCTGGTATTGCAATGGGTCTCGTTAAAGAAGGCGACGATTTCGTTGTACTTTCTGACATCTTAGGTGATGAAGATCACTTAGGTGACATGGACTTTAAAGTAGCCGGTACTCGTGATGGTATCACTGCATTGCAGATGGATATCAAAATCGAAGGTATCACCAAAGAAATCATGGATATCGCACTACAACAGGCTTATGGCGCACGCGTTCATATCCTAAACGTGATGGACCAAGCCATTGGTTCTCCTCGTGATGATATCTCTGCCCATGCTCCTCGTATCACCACTATCAAGATCAACCCAGAGAAGATCCGTGATGTAATTGGTAAAGGCGGCGCGGTAATTCGTGCGCTAACCGAAGAAACGGGTACTACGATTGAGCTTGATGACAATGGTACTGTGAAAATAGCATCATCGAATGGCGAAGCAACGAAAGAAGCTATCCGTCGTATCGAAGAAATCACTGCTGAAGTTGAAGTGGGTCGCATCTACAACGGTAAAGTAATCCGTATTGTTGATTTCGGTGCATTTGTAAACATTCTTCCAGGTAAAGATGGTTTAGTACACATCTCTCAAATCAGTGATGAGCGCGTCGCAAATGTATCTGATCATTTAGAAATGAACCAAGAAGTTGCTGTAAAAGTAATGGAAGTGGATCGTCAAGGTCGTGTCAGACTGTCAATTAAAGAAGCTCAAGCGAAAGAAACTGCTGAGTAATCTAATTTAACGGTTTAACCACAAAAAAGGAGATCATTTGATCTCCTTTTTTTATGTGCTGAAAAATAATCTGTAATGTGGATGGCTCTTAGATTGCCAGATTGCTATGATGTTGAATATTAATAGAACCTGATAAGGTAAAGCGGATGGAATGTAAACTACGCACCACAATCGTTGCCGTTGTTGTGGGTGCAAGCATGTTGTTGTCAGGGTGTACTGCAACGTTAGGTTCAAATGATAATATTGCAGGACAGATGATTATCGCTCCTGTCATGCCAGACTATAAGTTGGAAGTGACGCTGGCAAAGCTAAATGAAATTTTGGCTACTATGGAGTTAACTGACGAGCAACGCGCACGTTTTCATTACGATCGTGGCGTCATTTATGACAGTGTCGGATTACGCTTACTGGGTAGAATTGATTTTCATCAGGCACTAAAATTACAACCCGATTTAGCTGATGCCTATAACTTTCTGGGCATTTACTACACTCAAGAAGGTGAGTTCGATAGTGCTTATGAAGCCTTTGATGGTGTATTAGAACTGTCACCTAATTATGATTACGCCTTTTTAAATCGCGGTATCGCATTATATTATGGCGAGCGCTACGAATTAGCGGTAGACGACATGAAAGTATTTTATGCGCGAGACCCTAGTGATGGTTACCGGGTTCTTTGGCTCTATTTGATGACTGCTGCGGTTGATAAAAATGCCGCTTTAGTGAATTTGGCGCAACAACGTGAACAGTTAAATGATGAAGATTGGTCTAGTATATTGGTTGATTTTTACATAGGTAACGTCAACCAAGAACAAGTATTTTCTGCTGCAAAAGTGGGCTTGTCTCAACCAAAAGAATATGCTGAACGCTTATGTGAAGCTTATTTCTACTTAGCTAAACATGCTGCTGCAAATGGCCAATATCAGCAAGCTGCTAATTTTTATCGTTTAACGTTAGCGACTAATATTTATGATTTTGTTGAGCATCGTTATGCGAGAATTGAATTAGCTAAAATGAAAAATATGATCCAACAGTCTACCCAAGTACCATTGAAAAGCTAAAAAACACTTTGCCTAGCCAATTCTGCCGATAGGCGGTATAATTTGCCCCATTTTTAGCGGCTAGTGCAAGGTTAACATGTCAGGCAATAACGTTGAGGTCGACAAGCGTCGTACTTTCGCCATCATTTCGCACCCCGATGCGGGTAAAACCACCATCACCGAAAAAGTACTTTTATTCGGAAACGCCTTACAAAAGGCCGGAACGGTAAAAGGCAAAAAGTCTGGTCAACATGCTAAATCTGATTGGATGGAAATGGAAAAAGATCGTGGTATTTCCATTACCACCTCTGTTATGCAGTTTCCTTACGGTGGCGCACTCATCAACTTACTTGATACACCTGGTCACGAAGATTTTTCTGAAGACACTTATCGTACCCTAACGGCGGTCGATTCTTGTTTAATGGTGATTGATTCCGCTAAAGGTGTCGAAGATCGTACTATTAAATTAATGGATGTGACGCGTTTACGTGATACGCCGATTGTGACATTCATGAATAAATGTGACCGTGATATTCGTGAGCCCATTGAATTAATGGATGAAGTCGAAGCTATTTTAAAGATAGCTTGCGCACCTATCACTTGGCCTATTGGCTCTGGTAAAGAGTTTAAAGGCGTCTACCATATTTTGCGTGATGAAATCATTTTATACCAGAGTGGTATGGGTCACACTATTCAAGAAGAGCGTATTATCAAAGGATTACACAATCCTGAACTAGACAAAGTGCTTGGCTCTTATGCTGCTGAAATCCGTGAAGAAATGGAACTGGTTGCGGGTGCTTCACATGAGTTCAATCAAGAGGCCTTTCTAAAAGGCGAGCTTACGCCAGTGTATTTTGGTACTGCCTTAGGTAACTTCGGTGTAGATCATATTCTGGACGGTATGGTTGAATGGGCCCCCAAGCCGCTTCCTCGTGAAAGTGATGTCCGCAATGTCACTCCTGATGAAGAAAAATTCTCTGGTTTTATCTTCAAAATTCAAGCCAATATGGATCCAAAACACCGAGATCGTGTTGCTTTTATGCGTGTTTGCTCGGGTCGGTATGAGCAAGGTATGAAAATGCACCATGTTCGCATTGGTAAAGATGTCAATGTCAGTGATGCGTTGACCTTTATGGCTGGGGATCGTAGTCGTGCTGAAGCTGCTTATCCTGGTGACATTATTGGACTACATAATCATGGCACGATGCGAATTGGTGATACCTTTACCCAAGGCGAAAAATTACGTTTTACTGGTGTGCCTAACTTTGCCCCTGAAATGTTCCGTCGTATTCGATTAAAAGATCCTTTAAAACAGAAACAACTGCTTAAAGGATTAGTTCAGTTATCTGAAGAAGGTGCTGTACAGGTCTTTAGACCCATTGACTCTAACGATCTCATTGTGGGAGCGGTTGGTGTACTCCAGTTTGAAGTAGTTGTTGGACGCTTAAAAAGTGAATATAACGTTGAAGCTATCTACGAAGGTATCAGTGTCAGTACCGCTCGTTGGGTGTATTGCAAAGACGAGCGTAAATTAGAAGAGTTTCAGCGTAAATGTAGTCAGTATTTAGCCCTCGATGGCGGAAATAACTTGACCTATATTGCGCCAACAATGGTGAATCTAAACTTATCCATGGAACGCTATCCTGATATTGAGTTCACTAAGACACGTGAACACTAATTGTTAACATGGTTTTTGCAGAGATGTTAAAAAAGGTGGCTTTGCCGCCTTTTTTATTATTGTTTTTATGAGGGAATTAGGATGGTTAACGCTATTATTAAGCTATTTATTGTCAAACCTTGGCAAAAATACATTTTATGGTGTGATGACATGGGATTAACCCTAGAAAATAAACGGAGTTGTGTACCAAGGTTGAGCGAACCTGAAATGGATAGACCAAAAACTGAACCCACAGTGCACCAGGTTTATCGTGCCAATGAAAAACAGTGACCTTATGATTGATACTCATGCTCATCTTGATATGTCAGCGTTCGATGATGATAGAGAACAGCTGTTTGAGGCTATGCATCGTAGTGGTATTACGTCGGTAATTTTACCGGGTGTGTCGGTTGACCAATGGCAAAAGCAAATCCAAATAGCGCAACAATTTGATTGTTTTTTTTCGCTTGGTATTCACCCTTGGTACGTGCCTGAGAACATTGATGCGGCCATTATTAAGCTGGATGCAATTTTACAACAGCATAGTAAAAATAAGCGTTTGGTGGCTGTTGGGGAGTGTGGGCTGGATAAATTACATCATTGGTCTGATAAGCAATTGTTGTTACTTGATAAACAGTTAGCTCTTGCTAAAGCTTATCAATTACCTGTCATTTTACATGCTGTTAAAGCTCATCAACAATTATTGTCAATGTTGGCGCATTTTAAGCTAACACGAGGCGGAGTTGTACATGGATTTTATGGTAACAGTGACATTGCCAAACGTTATATTTCGCTCGGTTTTAAATTAGGTGTTGGTGGCTTAATACTCAACCCTAGTGCAAAAAAACTACGTGAAACAGTGGTCAATTTACCGTTAGAACATTTTTTATTGGAAACTGATTCGCCTAGCATGGCGCCATTTGATCATCCACAATCGCGCAACACCCCACTCATCCTTCCCCGTGTTGTGTCCGAGATCGCATTTTTAAAGGAAAAGTCGACTGTCTGTATATTAGAACAGTTGAATGGTAATGCTTTGCAACTGTTTGACCTTTAGTTATTTTTTAATGAACACCTTAAGTTAAATATTTTTTAATGTTGTAAGGGTTTGAAATTAAACTTTAAAAACTTGATCAAAACGACGCTTTTCGTTTCACGCTCAGTTATAATCATCAGCGGAAATTAGGTGAGTTAACAACATTCAAAAAAACTGTTAACAAAAGGGTGATGATTAATGGATATAGTAATGAGTTTAGTAGGGGTGGTCACCTTACTATTGATAGGTTTCGCACTATCAAATAATAAAAAAGCAATTAACAAACGTACCGTTTTGGGTGCACTAGCAATTCAGGCCGCTTTCGGTGGTTTCGTATTGTATGTACCCGTTGGGCAAGAAGTGCTTGGCGGTGTATCAATGGGTGTTGCCAATGTTATTGGTTACTCTCAAGCTGGTATCGACTTCCTATTTGGTGGTCTAGGTACTGACGCAATGTTCTCAAATGGTGTTGGCTTCGTCTTCGCTATTCGCGTACTACCCGTCATTATCTTCTTCTCTTCTTTGATTGCTGTACTTTATTACCTTGGCATTATGCAGTTGGTTATTAAGTTCATCGGTGGTGGTCTTCAGAAGGCTCTAGGTACAAGCCGTACAGAATCTATGGCTGCTACTGCAAACATCTTCGTTGGTCAAACTGAAGCGCCGCTTGTTGTTCGTCCTTTCATTGCGACTATGACAAACTCTGAGCTATTCGCCATCATGGTGGGTGGTTTAGCATCAATCGCTGGTGCAGTACTTGCTGGTTATGCTGGTATGGGCGTTAAAATTGAATACTTGGTTGCAGCTTCTTTCATGGCCGCTCCAGGTGGCCTATTAATGGCTAAGCTTATTCACCCAGAGACTGAAGAAACTAAAAACGAAATGGACGATCTGCCTGAAGACACTGATAAGCCTGCTAACGTCATTGACGCTGCGGCTGCTGGTGCTGCTTCTGGTATGCATTTAGCACTTAACGTTGGTGCAATGCTGCTTGCTTTCGTTGGTCTTATCGCCATGCTTAACGGCATGTTAGGCGGCCTTGGTGGACTCGTTGGTTTTGAGAACCTTACTCTAGAGCTTATCTTAGGTTACTTGTTCATGCCTTTAGCATTCCTTATCGGTGTGCCTTGGAATGAAGCAATGGTTGCTGGCTCGTTCATTGGTCAGAAGATCATTGTTAACGAATTCGTCGCTTACCTAAACTTTGCTCCTTACCTTAATGATGCCGCTATAGCGTGTACCAGTGTTGCTAGTGAAGTCGCTAAAGGCTTACCACTATGCGTGGAAGGAACACAAGCTGCGATGACTGCTAGAACTCAAGCTATCATCTCATTCGCATTATGTGGTTTTGCTAACTTGTCTTCAATCGCAATTCTACTCGGTGGCCTAGGCGCTATGGCTCCAAGCCGTCGTCATGACCTTGCTAAGCTTGGTGTTCGTGCTGTTATAGCCGCATCGCTTGCCAACTTAATGAGCGCGACAATAGCCGGTCTATTCTTAGCTATCTAAGAGCAAGTCCAGGGGGTATCCCCCCCAAAAAACTGGGTCTTTAGATTCATAAAGACTAAAGACCCAGTGTGTAACAATGTTGTTATTGATTTTTGTGTTAATCCACCGTTTCCCAATACGAAGTTATGCCGTTTTAGTGATTGTAAAAGAGGATACATTAAAACCTCTAGTCAAAATTAAAATGTCAAAGCGTTAACAATTCGTAGACAAAAAGTCGCGACATTGTTCACAAAATAGAATTTTGTATTCGTTTTTTATCGATTAAATATTGAGATTAATATCAGTAACGGTAAACTACGAATGATTAAAATGAAGTGCTATCCAAGAAGATAGTTAAATAATATACATGGGGTTGATGATGAAAAATGTAAAAATGTTAGCTTTAGCGGGTGCAACAGTTGCTGCCATTTCTGGTAATGCTTTTGCTGCGGATCGTAGCGATCTTCACGGTACTGATTACAAGTGGATGCAGTTTAACGCTATGTACTCTATTGGTGAAAAGCCAGAGAATCCAGCTTCTGGTGATCAACACAACTACTTAGAAATGGAGTTTGGTGGTCGTTCTGGTGTTGTAGATCTTTATGGTTATGTTGATGTGTTCAACCTTGCTAATGAAGAAACCAGCAATGGTGACAAAAACCCTGGTTCAGGTAGTAGCAAAATTTTCATGAAGTTTAATCCGCGCTTCTCTATCGATGCGATTACGGGTAAAGATTTATCTTTTGGTCCAATCCAAGAAGTGTATTTCTCTACTTTGTTTAACTGGGATGGTCTTAACGGCGAAGGCGTTAACACTACATTCTGGGGTGTTGGTGCAGACGTAAGCGTACCTTGGTTAGGTAAAACGGGTATGAACCTGTACGGTTTCTACGACATGAATGCTAAAGAATGGAACGGTTATCAGTTCTCTGCTAACTGGTTCAAGCCTTTCTACTTCTTCGACAACAAGAGCTTCTTCTCATTCCAAGGTTATATTGATTACCAATTTGGTGCTGACGAAGATACAACCGCTTTTGTACCGACAACAACTGATGGTGGTAACATCTTCTTCGGTCTATACTGGCACTCAGACCAATATGCGCTTGGTTATGGCTTAAAAGGCTTTAAAGATGTTTACTTGTTAGAAGATGGCGCTGGTGCATTGGCGTTAGAATCTTCTGGTTGGTCACATTACCTATCTGCAACTTACAAGTTCTAAGATTGGTATAGTGAATGTGACGGAGCCGCGTTTAGCGGCTCCATATTTTACCGTAACAAGGATATCGAACTTTCATTTAAAATCATTGTCCAATAATAGTGTTTTTATATAAAGGTTTGTACTCTACAAGGTCTTATTTTTACGCGCTAAAAAGGATTTTTCGCGGAATAGTTGAAACAAATGTCTTTGTTTTACCTTTTCCGGTCTTCAAGGATTCAAGTCGTGGTACTCGTTATCAGATTGAATACTTAGGTTAGTAAATATCACCTAGATTTACTGGCAATACTGAAGGCCCGGCCATAATTATAATAATATGCCAGCTACATAGTGTTGCCTGAAAAAAATTATCGACTTTGATTTTTCGTTTCGGAGAGCAATTATGACTGATTTAAAAAAAGCGGCGTCACGCGGTATTTCATTAATGGACTTAACCACGTTAAATGACGATGATACCGATCAAAAAGTGATCGATTTATGCCACAAAGCCAAGTCTCCAGCCGGCAATACTGCGGCGATTTGTATTTATCCTCGCTTTATTCCTATTGCACGTAAAACACTTAATGAACTTGATTGTGAAGACATTAAGATTGCTACAGTGACCAACTTCCCACACGGTAATGATGATATCGCTATAGCGGTATTAGAAACTCGCGCTGCCATTGCCTATGGCGCTGATGAAGTTGATGTCGTGTTCCCATACCGTGCTTTAATGGCAGGCAATGAGACGGTTGGCTTTGAACTGGTTAAAGCGTGTAAAGAAGAGTGTGGTGATGATGTCTTGTTGAAAGTTATTATCGAATCTGGTGAGTTAAAAGATCCCGCACTTATCCGTAAAGCCTCTGAATTAGCGATTGATGCAGGTGCTAATTTCATCAAAACTTCGACGGGGAAAGTTGCGGTTAATGCCACGCTTGAAGCGGCTGAAATTATGTTAACCGTCATCAGCGAGAAAAACCGTCAGGTTGGTTTTAAGCCTGCTGGCGGCGTGCGAGATGCAGCGAAAACAGCAGAGTTTTTAGCCTTAGCTGAGCGTATTTTAGGTGCAGATTGGGTCAGTCCGCAGACATTCCGTTTTGGTGCATCTAGCTTATTAAATAGCTTGTTGCATACGCTCGAATTGACTGAAGCGCCTACGCCTACTTCAGGCTACTAATTCGCACCATGCGCTAATAGCCACTTTGGATGATGAATTATCGTTATGCAAAGCGTCATCAATTGATGACATTCCAGATATTAATGGCGATCCTAAAGGTGTTGGATTGCCTAATAGGGACTCAATATGTTTCTTGCTCAAGAGATTATCCGTAAAAAACGTAACGGCGATGCACTAAGTACTGCAGAAATTCAATTTTTTGTTGATGGCATCACCCATAACACGGTTTCTGAAGGCCAAATTGCTGCGTTCGGCATGGCGGTGTACTTCAAAGATATGAATATGGACGAACGTATTGCATTAACGATAGCAATGCGAGATTCCGGAGCCGTATTAAATTGGGATTCACTCGGCCTTGATGGCCCTATTATCGATAAACATAGTACCGGTGGTGTAGGCGATGTCATAAGCCTAATGCTTGGTCCTATGGCTGCAGCTTGTGGTGGTTATGTGCCGATGATTTCGGGGCGTGGCCTAGGTCATACTGGCGGTACGCTAGATAAATTTGATGCTATTCCAGGCTATCAAACTGAACCGTCAAGTGAATTATTCCGCAAAGTGGTAAAAGATGCTGGTGTGGCCATTATTGGCCAAACGGGCGATCTTGTTCCTGCCGATAAACGTTTTTATTCAATCCGCGATAATACCGCAACGGTTGAATCTATTTCACTTATCACTGCCTCAATTTTATCTAAAAAATTAGCCGCAGGTTTAGATGCGCTAGCAATGGATGTCAAAGTAGGCAGTGGCGCATTTATGCCAACCTACGAGGCATCTGAAGAATTAGCTCGTAGTATTACTGCGGTAGCTAATGGTGCTGGCACAAAAACAACTGCATTGCTGACCGACATGAATCAGGTATTGGCTTCTTGCGCAGGTAATGCGGTTGAAGTGCGTGAGGCGATTAACTTTTTAACAGGTCAATATCGTAACCCTCGTTTATATGCTGTCACCATGGGTTTATGTGCAGAAATGCTTGTTTTGGGTGGTATTGCACACAACGAAGCAGAAGCACGTAATAAACTTAATACTGTATTAGATAATGGCAAAGCGGCAGAGGCATTTGCTAAAATGGTGGCGGGTTTAGGTGGCCCAACAGATTTTGTTGAGTCATACGATAAGTATTTACCTCACGCGAAGATTATTCGCCCTGTATACGCCAATACATCTGGCTTTGCTTACAAAATGGATACACGAGAACTTGGTTTAGCGGTTGTGACCTTAGGTGGCGGACGTCGTAAACCAGGAGATACACTGGATTATAGTGTTGGATTAACTCAAGTATGCGCACTCGGTCAGGCAGTTAACAAAGATATCCCGTTAGCGATGATCCATGCTCAATCTGAAGATGCGTTTGCAGAAGCTGCCGCGGCTATTCAGCAAGCGGTTATTATTGGCGATAGCGCGCCTGAGAAGACGCCTGAAATATATCGTTATATTCGCGCTTCAGATTTATAAAGGAAAGACATAATGAAACGTACTTTTATCTTAATGCTCGACTCTTTTGGAGTAGGAGCTGCTACTGATGCCGATAAGTTTGGTGATGTTGGCTCAGATACTTTTGGTCACATCGCTCAAGCTTGTGCAGAAGGCCGAGCCGATATCGGCCGTCAAGGGCCATTGAAGTTGCCTAATCTTGCTCGCTTAGGCTTAGGTCATGCTGGTTTTGAAAGCACGGGTCAGTTTGCTGCAGGATTTGATGATAATGTCGAGATTATTGGTGCTTATGGCCATGCAGACGAATTAAGTTCAGGTAAAGATACCCCAAGTGGGCACTGGGAAATGGCCGGTGTTCCTGTTCTTTATGAATGGGGCTATTTTAGTGATTTGACCAACTCATTCCCAAAAGAGTTAACCGATAAAATTCTTGAGCGTGCTGGTTTAGAAGATTTTCTAGGCAACAGTCATGCATCGGGTACTAAAATTCTAGAAGAGTTAGGCGAAGAACACATGAAAACAGGCAAGCCTATTTTCTATACTTCTGCAGACTCTGTTTTCCAAATCGCTTGTCATGAAGAAAGCTTTGGTTTAGAAAACTTATACAACTTGTGCAAAATCGCCCGTGAAGAGTTAGAGCCTTATAACATTGGCCGTGTGATTGCACGTCCGTTTGTCGGAACTGGCGCTGCTGATTTTGTGCGTACTGGTAACCGTCATGATTATGCCGTATTGCCCCCTGCGCCAACCGTATTAGATAAGCTTAAAGACGCTGGCGGTGACGTGGTGAGTATCGGTAAGATTTCTGATATATATGCTCACAGTGGTATTACTCAGCAGTTTAAAGCCACCGGGCTTGAAGAGTTATTTGATCAAACATTAACGCAAATTAACCGTGCTGGTGATAACACCATAGTATTTACTAATTTTGTTGATTTTGACTCTCATTATGGCCACCGCCGTGATACCGCTGGTTATGCTAAAGCACTTGAGTATTTTGATTCGCGTTTACCCGAACTGTTAGCGATTTTGCAACCTGACGATTTAGTGGTTTTCACTGCTGATCACGGCTGCGATCCTACTTGGGTTGGCACTGAACACACTCGTGAGCGTGTTCCTGTATTAGCCTATGGTGCAGGTTTACCTGCGGGTTCATTGGGGCGTCGTCAGTCTTTTGCTGATATTGGTCAGTCTATTGCGAGTTATTTTGAACTAGAACCAATGGATTATGGTGAATCTTTTATTAATTAGCCATAATTGCAAACGACGGTTCTATTTAAAGTTCAATGGTTTTGCTAAACTGTAAACATAATTAAGCAATACTAAATAATATATAAATATAGGGGTTATACAAATGGCTACACCACACATTAATGCAGTAGAAGGCGCATTTGCTGAGACAGTTTTATTTCCTGGCGATCCACTTCGTGCGAAATATATAGCTGAAACATTTTTAGAAAATGTCGAACAAGTCACTGACGTTCGTAACATGCTAGGTTTTACCGGTACTTATAAAGGTAAACGTATTTCTGTTATGGGGTCAGGTATGGGCATTCCATCTTGCTCTATCTATGCACACGAGTTAATCAAAGACTACGGTGTTAAGAACCTAATCCGTGTTGGTACTTGTGGTGCGATTAGCACTGACGTAAAAGTACGCGACGTGATTATTGGTATGGGTGCTTGTACTGATTCTAGAGTGAACCGTTTACGCTTTAAAGATAATGACTTTGCCGCAATTGCTGATTACAGTTTATTAAGTGCAGTGGTTGACTCTGCTAAAGCACATGGCACTAAAGTCCGTGTTGGTAATGTATTTTCAGCTGATTTATTCTACACTCCAGATCCACAAATGTTTGATGTTATGGAGAAAATGGGCATTTTAGGCGTCGAAATGGAAGCCGCTGGTTTATATGGTGTTGCACATGAGTTGGGCGCTAAAGCCTTATGTGTTGCGACAGTATCAGACCATATCCGTACTGGTGAGAAAACCACATCTGATGAGCGTCAAACAACATTCAGCGACATGATTATTATGACGTTAGATGCAGCGTTAACGTTCTAATCTTTACGGTACATTTTTTACTGTACATAATAAAATGGGCACTGATTAGTGCCCATTTTTGTTTTTTTAGATTACTGGCTTTTATCGGTATCGGCTTCGGAAGTCGGCTGGGGAGTCAACGATATTTTTTTGGTTTTTTTATGTAATTTGACCCGAGTCCTTCGGCGATCAAAATCTGCTCGTTTAAATGATAAAGCCCGTGAAAGTAATAAGCCAATGAAGCCCGCTACGATCAACATCATTTGCTGTAATTCCATATTCTGTTCATGCAAGATTTTAATTTCGTCAAAAAAGATATCCAGATTTAAACGCACTTCGACATAGCCTAAATTGTTATCATCTTGAATGACGTTTTCAATTAAAGGAGGATACGGCTTTAATAAGCCTTTTAACGCCTCTGAGTCCGCTTCTAAGCTTTCATAAGATACGCTTTGGGCAAAGGCTAACCTGACACCTTGCGAATTATAGATATTGACCGACATCACTTTGGGATCTGCAGCCAGTGCTGATGCTAACCATTGTAGCTGTTCATCATTTTGCAGAAACATCGCCGGAGCGGCACCATTAGCGGCTTGCTGTGCTAACAATCTTGCCATCACTTTTGTTTGTGAATTTAGTAATTTTTGACCATTACGTAAACTCGATTGCCACAAGTACATCAGACCGAAGATCAGCGCTATTGCCACTATGATTTGCACAATCCTGCTGAATTTTTGTCTTTTCTTAAGACCTTTAACAAAAATCACTTTAATCCTTAGTGTTTTTTCTATTTAATTGGAAGCTGTCTTGAGGCTGTTTTTTTGTTGAGCAGCCATTAAGTGCCGATCCCATTACACAGAATCATCAAAAAGCTATATTAATCGAAAAATTTGTCAGTAGATAGTCGTAACATACTAAGAGGCCATATTGATGCTGGAACAACGTGACAATGTCTTACTAAATTTCTTATTTTCAGATATTTGTGATAAATATCAACATCTAGGACGTGTATTATATCGTTATCAAGAATCTGATTATTTACTGAGCTTACAATCTTATTTTCCGTATCGTTGTCGGATTATTTTTAGTGTTGAATGCTCAACTGAGATTGAATCTTGGTTATCGTTAATTTCATCCGATGCTCATATCGCAAAGCTAGTCAGGCAGAATGATTTATTAGGTTTTGAACTGTCGACTCAAACAGTAAATGATAAATGGATTGCATCATTTCCACAGAACATAGCCGCTGAAATTGTACTTATTCAACAACCTTTAGCGCGCCTAAATCAACCGGGTTTGTTAGTGATGGATATGGACTCTACAGCCATTGACATTGAATGTATTGACGAACTCGCTGCCATGGCCGGTGTTGGTGAAGACGTTGCCGCCGTCACGGCAAGCGCAATGCGTGGTGAGTTAGATTTTGAGCAGTCTTTAAGGCTACGGGTCAGTAAGCTTGCTGGTGCCGATGCTGCCATTATTCAAGAGCTGTGCGATACGTTACCGTTAATGCCCGGTCTTGAAGCCATGTTAGCCGAACTAAAATCGCATCAATGGAAATTGGTGGTTGCATCCGGTGGTTTTACACCCTTTGTGAGCTATTTAAAAACATTGCTGGGTCTGGATGCCGCGTTTGCTAACGAACTGGTTGTTGTGGATGGCAAGCTCAGTGGCGAAGTGACTGGTCAAGTTGTTGATGCTCAATTTAAGGCGAAAGTGGTTAGTCAGTGCGCCGAACAATGGGCCATTGCATCAGGGCAACGAGTGGCGATTGGTGATGGTGCCAATGACATTGCGATGATCCAAGCTGCCGATTTAGGTGTGGCATTTCATGGCAAGCCTACATTAATTGCCGCTGCAGATGTGTCAATACACCATGTTGATTTACGCGCGTTAGTGTTTTTATTACAGGCGTAGCGGGTAGGTCGTTGGCGCAGTGTACATTCTG